>JANNYO010000145.1:0-19964 GCA_031410115.1 Rhodanobacteraceae bacterium
TGGGTGAGCACCAATTACGCCGCACTCGCCTGCCCAGATTTGCCAAAATGCAAAGGCCAGTGGCAGCCCGAAACTGATTTCAAACAGGGCTTTATCGTCTGGCGCGAAATCGGCGTGAACTATGAAGGCGGCGTTCTGGACGCACCCGCACGTACCGCCGTGCATCTAACCCATCGCGTCGGCGCGGTGGTCGTTGGATCGTATTTGTTTTTATTAGTTTTCTTATCAGTTCGCCGCAAAACAGCAAGCCTATTTTCCCGCGTCGAATTGCGCACGCCTGGGCTAGCGGTAGGCCTGTGCTTGCTGCTGCAAATAACCCTTGGTATTAGCAATGTGGTGTTCGCCCTGCCCCTGTGGGTAGCGGTCGGGCACAACGCAATGGCAGCGCTGTTGCTGTGTTCGATGATTTGGCTGTGGTGGCGGAATTCACCTGCATGAGCGTTTTGGCAGAATGAATTCGTAACCGATGGTTTTGAAAAAGTCTTGGCAGCAGCCCGCTGAAGCTGCTGACAGATTCTCATCATGTCACCAAGTCGGCGAATTGACTGCGATTACAAATTGTTCTTCAGGTACTTTTCGATTTCTTCACCGATATTGGCGCGATTGATTTCGACCTGATACTGCAGCTTGCCGGCCGCCAGATTAAGCTTAAAGCCAGTATCCATACCGCCGTAGCCACAATTGACCGACTGGATGCCGCTAGCGACTGCCTTCGCGGCTGCCGGGCTGCTGCGACAGACGTTGATGATCGCGTTGAGTACATCATCACAGCGGCCATTCGGTGACGCGCCCGCAGCTAGCAGCGCATCTTTACTGGCCCACCAAGACGCCTTTTCATAGGTAAACGCCAAGCTGCCACTGCAGGTTTGCTGGATTGAATCCAGGCTGCGCTGCGTGTAGTCCATTTGGTTGGCCCAGTATTCTTTTTGTGCCAACGTTTCGCCGGCGGCCGTGGCACTTGCCGCGATCACCAGCAGGCCAGCGCTCAGCAGCATCTGGGTAAGGCGATTTGGGTTATGGATCATGTTTGGTTCCTAGTTGAGTGTGTGCGATAGGCAAGTGGCGCATTAGCCGCGCCTCACTTGTTTGCCGTGTCGCCTTCCAGCGAGACTTGGCTATAAACACATACGGAAATTACGAATCAGAGCTGCCAATGTTTTTTTGATCCAAGCCAATGCACCGTTCGCGCAGCGCGAGCAGTTCACCGTAGAGCCGGCTGCTGGCGGCAATGCGTGCGCGCATTAGGGTTTCGCTTTGCTGCAAATAGGCCTGGGCCTCCGCGCAACGATGCAGGGCGATCAGTACCTTTGCCGCCAGCAGCGGGCGTTGCCCTAAGTCAGCGCGAATCGCGTGATGTCCATCTTGGTTGCGCGCCAGCATCTGCTGCGCGAGCGGCCAAGCGGCCTGCGCCTGCCCCTGTGCAAGGCGCAGTTCGACCAGTTCCGAAAGCACCGTTACGCTGACAAAATCATCCGCTGGCGGCAGCGCGCGCGCGATTTGATAGGCCGCCTCCAGATCGGTCTGCGCCTCTGGCAGTCGGCCCTGCTCACGCCGCAGGTAACCCCGACTTGCCAATTGCAGGGCATACATCGGTGAAGTTTTTGGCGTTACTGCCAGGGCGTTGGCAATGCTCGATTCCATCAATGGCGCGCCCGCGGACAAGTCGCCGCCTTCCACCAGCATGCTGGCGTAGGCGCTGCGAATAGCCATCGTGTCTGGATGGCTTGCGCCTAGTGTGTGCTCCAATGTTTCCAGCGCGTCTTTCATCACGCTAAGGCCTTCTGAATGTTTGCCATAGTTCGCTAGGAACTGAGCCAAATTCGCTTTGCCGCGCGCAACTAAGGCATCACCCGGCCCGAAACGGGCAATCGCATCAGCGACGCTGGCACGCTGAAGCGCGATCGCGCCGACAAGGTCACCTGCATCATATTTTAATAGCGCTAGGTTGCGTCGGAGGCCAATCAGCTCTTTCTGCGCAGCAGCGCTTTTGAGCGGCAATAACAGCTGTTCGGCTTCTACCAATAGCATCGTGGCTGCCTGTGTTTGAAAATCCGACTGCAAAACCACGCCCAACATGCGCAACCGCGCGGCTAATTTTTCTGGCGCCAACGTTGTGTCGGCACGGCCCAATGCAACGCTGCGCTCCAGCAGCGGCCGCGCCTGATCCAGTTGACTAAGCGTGACATGCACACGCCCGATCACCATGTATAAATCACCGCGAATTTCCGGCGCCTGGGCCAAGTCTTTGTCCAAGCGTTCAACCCCAGCCTGTAAGACATCGTTTACCGTTGGTGTCTGCCCCTTCGCCACAAACGGGCTGGCGGCATTGAATACTTGAACCAGAAAATTGCTGACGCTTTCAGCGCGTATTGCCTGTTGTTCTGCACGCTGGCGCGCGTGCACCAGTTGCCAGACAAACATACTGATTGCGGCAATCAATAAAACGGCTGCAACCGCGCCTACCGTGACTGCAACGCGCTGGCGGCGCAATAAACACCACGCGCGATAGCGCCATGACGCTTGGCGCACGCTGATCGGCTGATGCGCTTGCCAGCAACGTAAATCGGCGTTGAAACAAGCAACGTTGGGGTAGCGTTCACAGCTGGATTCAGCACATGCGCGGCGCAAAATCGCCGCAATCTCGGGGTCATTTTCGAGTTTCCAGTTTGGGCTAAGCGTCAGTAATTCGGCCATTAAAACGCCGAGCTGATAGACATCACTTTGCACCGTACTGGCTTCGCCGCGCAGCTGTTCCGGACTGGCAAAATGGCGCGTGAGCGCAGATAGCGCAGGGTCGTCTTCGACGCTGTCATCGAGCAAACTAGCAATACCAAAATCTAGAATTTTCAGTGTGCCGTCGGGTTTAACCAAAATATTGGATGGTTTAATATCCCGATGCACGGCTAGACGCGAATGAGCATATTCAATCGCGTTGCCCGCTTGCAGCATCAGCTGACAAATCGCGTGTGGCGTTGCCAGTTGCATGCGCACGTAAACATCAATGGGTGTGCCGTCGATGAACTCCATAGCCAGCCACTGTCGGCCCTGGGGGTTGAGCCCACCGTCGATTAGTCGAGCGATTCCAGCATGTTCTAGGCGCGCCAATATCTGGCGTTCACGGCGGAACAAAATAGCCGTTTGCGCCGCAATAAAAGGGTCGTCAGCGAGTGGGATGTGCAAAATTTTCAGCGCCACTTGCTGGTGAAAATCATCACTGATGCGTTCAGCGCAAAAAACCTGTGCCATGCCACCCTGACCGATTCGCTGCAGCAGACGAAACGGCCCAAATAGCTCACCAATTTGCACGTCTGCCAGCTTGGGCGCGCCGTGCAGGAGGGGCTTAAGCAGCGGACTATTCCAGGCGCCGCCAGAGCGCAAAAAGTCGCTGATTGCGTCCGTCGTCTGTTCCAACTTCGATTGCGGGGTCATACCGAAACGGCGCGTTTAAGCCACGCCCGCGCATCCGCCCAATCGCGCCTAACCGTTCGCACGGAGCTATTCAATGTATCGGCGGTTTGCGCATCGCTCAGGCCTAAAAAAAAACGACATTCCACCACGCGTACCTGACGTGGCGCGATATGTTCAAGTTCGGCCAGGGCACTGTCTAAATCCACAAAGCGCTGGGCGTGCCGCAGCTGTTCGGCGTCGAGCGCCTCGACGCTGTCCTCTAGCGATTGCCGCCACAGCGCGCCGCCGCGCTTGTGCGCCAAGCGCTCCCGCGCAAAGTCACAAACAATTTGTCGCATCACCACTGAAGCAAGCGCAAAAAAATGTTTGCGGTCGCGAATCTGCATCGGTGCGCGGCTCGCCAAGCGCAACCAAGCCTCATGCACCAGTGCGGTGGTCTGTAAATCTTGCTCAGCGATACGCCTGTTGTTTTGGCCCCGCAGCGCTGCATGCGCTACTTTTTTAAGCTCTGGATAGAGGGCGTCCAAAATGCTGCCCCACACCGCGCGATCACCCGCGTGCGCTTGGGCAAGAAGGGCGGTCACGTGGGCAAGGTCATCCATCACGGTGCACCATGCCAACCACTACTGACACGGTCGTTTGAAACCAAGCTTGACCGCACGCCAAACCACAAATGAGCTGTACCAGCGAATGTTTGGTTGCTGCATGTGATGGCAAGGTTTTAAGAGTCGAGCCAAAATTTAACACGCTGTCGGATGTCAGCGCTAATGGTTGTTGACTTCGCGAAGTGCGCTGCTCGCGTTGATCTCGCTTAAGCTTCAAGCCGATATTCCTAAAATTTGGGTTTGATGCACCGTGCCGACAAGCTATCAAGGAAAAGTTGCGTTAGTAACCGGCGCCTCTGCCGGCATCGGCCTTGAATTCGCGCGCCAGCTCGCCGAATTGGGCTGCGATCTGGTATTGACCGCACGCCGTTTGGATCGGTTGAACGAGATTGCTGCTGAATTGAGTGCGCAATTTAACGTCAAAACCCATGTCATCGCGCTCGATTTGGCGTTACCCAGCGCGCCTGAAACGCTCGTCGCTGAGCTACACAGCCGCGCTATGCCGGTTGATATCCTAATCAATAACGCCGGTTTTGGCCTTCCTGGCATGCTGCTGAGCCAGCCTTGGAGCGCGCACGCTGCCAGCCTGCAAGTGCTACTTATCGCGCCGACTGAACTGTGTCGGCGTTTAATTCCCGGCATGCGGGCACGCGGCTGGGGCCGCGTAATCAACGTCGCCTCGCTCGCAGGCTTGGTCGCACCCAGTGCCGGGCACACCACCTATGGCGCGATCAAAAGTTATCTAATTCGCTTCAGTGAATCCCTGGCTTTAGAAGAAGTCAAAACCGGCGTGCGGGTACTGGCACTTTGCCCTGGTTTCACCCGAAGCGAATTTCACGACGCCAACGGCACGCGCACACGCGCCCAGGCACTGCCTAATTTTTTGTGGATGGACAGCGATACCGTCGTGCGTCAGGCAATCACCGCAATCGAGAAGGATGCACGGGTTTACGTCAATGGCACAGTGAACAAATTGATCGCCGCACTGTGCAAATACCTACCCGACGCGCTCGCCAGCTGGCTGATCAACCGCAACGCTGCGAAGTTTCGTGAACCAAACGACGCCAGTACAGGCCCTAGCGGTTGACTCATGCGCGGGAATTCAGTTTAATGCGCTTCGCCGAAACCGCTCAACAGCCACTCGGCGATTTGATTGGCTAGATAGCTCAGTTGGTAGAGCAGGGGATTGAAAATCCCCGTGTCGGGGGTTCAATTCCCTCTCTGGCCACCATCTCAAAAAGCTGCGTCGCCGTATAAGTCGGTATGCAGCTCAAATCAGGTTCGATAAGTAAACTAATTTCGCCCGACTATTTTGTTGGGCCTCTTTGTTTGTGGCATGTGGAATCCCACAATCACCTGGCTTTTCGCGTTGCGGGTAACGCACGCACGCCAAATTCACGCCGACACGGATCAGGGTTTTGATATCGACCCTCAATGCCGCTCAGAACTGCTGATTGGTCAGCGCGCGCTTGGTTTTCTACCCACTTGCGAACCCATCGCAGATCAAATATGCAACATCAACCGCACTGGATCTTCTAAAAAGTTTTTCACCGCGACTAAGAATTGCACGGCATCTTTGCCGTCGATAATCCGATGGTCGTAACTGATCGCGATAAACATCATTGGGGCGGCAATAACCAAACCATTTTCGACAATCGCGCGCTCTTTAATTGCGTGCATACCAAAAATGGCGCTCTGTGGTGGGTTGACGATCGGCGTGGAAAACAAGCTACCGAATACGCCGCCGTTGGTGATGGTGAAGGTGCCGCCCTGCAGATCATCTAACTGCAAGCCGCCTTCACGCGCCTGTTTGGCGAAGGTGCCAATGTTGCGTTCGACGTCGGCCAAGCTTTGCCCGGCGGTGTTGCGCAACACTGGCACGACTAGGCCTTTTTCGGTTGCCACGGCAACGCCAATATCGTGGTAGGCGTGATACACGATGTCATTGCCTTCGACGCTGGCATTGATGATCGGATACATTTTGAGCGCTTCGGTGCAGGCTTTGACGAAAAAGCTCATAAAGCCCAGTTTCACGCCATGCGCTTTCTCAAAAGCTTCGGCATATTTTTTGCGGGTGTCCATCACCGCTTTCATGTTGACTTCGTTAAAGCTGGTGAGCATGGCAATAGAATTTTTCGACAGCATCATGCGTTCGGCAATTTTGGTACGCAAACGCGTCATCGGCACGCGTTCTTCAGTGCGCGCGCCCACAGCCGCCTGCATGACGGGCACGGTTTTACTTGCCGCCACGCCCGCAGGTGCCGCAACTGCCGGGGCTTTTTGCGCCAGCACCATATCTTCCTTGGTAACACGACCATCGCGCCCGGTGCCTGCAATATTGGCCGGATTGATACCGGTTTCCGCCGCGATCCGGCGCACCGACGGTGCTTGGTCTAGCGCTGCACTCGGCGTGTTGACGACCGGCGCTGCAACTGCGGGCGCAGCTGCGGGCGCAGCTGCGACCACGGCACCTTCCTTAATGCGCCCAATCAGCTGTTGGCTGGTAACGCTGGTGCCAACCGCGATCAAAATTTCTTCCAAAATGCCATCCACAGGCGAGGGCACTTCCAACACTACTTTATCGGTTTCCAAATCCACTAAATTTTCTTCGCGCTTAACCGCATCACCTGGCTTTTTGTGCCATTTCGCGATCACTGCGTCGGAAACAGACTCTGGCAATACCGGAACTTTGATTTCAATACTCATGGATTTGACCTAGCACAGCGGCGAAAGATCGCGATTGTGCCTGAAACTGGATTTTGCTTCACTTTCGATCGACAATTTGGATGCCCGGAAAAACAACTTAGGCAAAGGCACCGTCGATTCCAATCACGCGTGGGTGATGCGGCAGGGAAAATGTATGCTGACGCTTCAGCGGTCGATTGCCAGATGATTCGCGCTCTGCCTGCGCCGCTGTTGAGGGTAAGTCGAGCGATACGTGGTGTAACATTGGACTTAGTTCGCAATTTGGCAAGCGCGGCATTTGTCGGTGAAGCCATCGATTATAGGATTGCCCATCAACGCTGGCACTTCGCACAATACAAACTCTGCCGAGGCCCTAAATCAGCCGCTTTGATAGGCGCAGCACAGATTTTGCAGGGCAGCCCTGCGCGACCATAGACAAACAGCTCTTGCTCGAAATAGCCCGGCGCGCCGTCGGGGTTGATGAAATCACGCAGAGTTGTGCCGCCGCGCTGGATTGCGTGGCGCAGAATGGCCTGAATCGCTGCCACCAAGCGCGCGCACTCAATGCGCGTCAAGCTACCCGCTTTGCGCTGTGGCCGCACGTGCGCGTGAAATAAGCTTTCGGCCACATAGATATTGCCAACGCCCACCACAGTCGCTTGATCCATCAAAAACGCTTTTACCACTTGGGCGCGGCTTCGGCTGCGGGCGTAGAGATAGTCTGGGGTGAAATCTTCCAACGCGAGCGGCTCTGGCCCAAGCTCTGCCAACAGTGGGTGCTGCGTTCCGGGTGCTTGAAACATTAAGCAGCCAAAGCGCCGTGGATCATAAAAGCGCAGGTTTTTACCAGAGTCCAGCTGCCAGTCGACGTGGTCGTGCAGGCGTGGTGCGACCTCAGGTGCCAACACGCGCAGGCTGCCCGACATACCCAAATGCCACAGCGCACTGCCTTGCTCGGTATGCATCAGCAGGTATTTGGCGCGGCGCGTGATGGCATCGATGCGCTGCCCAGCCAAACTGTGAATTGCATCCGGTATCGGCCAGCGCAAGTTGGCCCGGCGCAGAATGATTTTTTCGATGCGCGCACCGATTAAGTGCGGTGCAAGCCCTGCGCGCGTGGTTTCGACTTCGGGAAGTTCGGGCATTGTGCTAGCGCTTCACGAACAGCAAATCCCAAACGCCGTGCCCAAGGCGTTCGCCACGGCGCTCAAAATGCGTGTTTGGACGCCAGTCGGGTTTGACGGCATATGCGCCACCGCCCGCAGAATTTTCCAATCCAGGCTGCGCGCTCAGCACGTCCATCATGTGCACCGCATAAGCCTCCCAATCGGTCGCCAAATGTATTAGGCCACCGGTTTGCAGCTTGTCTAACAGCAACGCGACAAACGCCGGCTGGATCATGCGGCGCTTGTTGTGGCGGGCTTTATGCCATGGGTCAGGGAACCAAATATTGACTTGACTGAGGCTGGCATCTTGCAACTGATTAGTAAGCAAACTAAATGCATCGCCATGAAAAATGCGCGTGTTGCTCAGGTTTGCGGCCTCAATCGCCAACAACCCATGGCCAACACCCGGCGCATGCACTTCGGCACCCAGATAGTTGCGCGCGGGATCTTGCGCAGCGCAAATCGCCAGGGCATCACCGTTGCCAATGCCAATTTCCAGCACCACCGGCGCGTGATTGCCGAATTCCGCTGCTAAGTCAATCAACGCGGTCGAGTTGATGCCAAATTTCGGCAGTAAATCCCGCATCGCACGCGCTTGACCTTGGGTTAATCGGCCTTGACGCAGCACGAAAGATCGAATGCGGCGCTGTTCGTCGCTGGGGCCGGGTTTGCCTGTGTCGGCGGACTTGTTCGCCGTGTCGCTGGCGACAGGCTTGTCCACAGTAGCGTGTAATTCTAGGTCGTTCATTGTTTCTATTAACGTTGATCGCTAAAAAGTTGGCTCAGCGCGCGCGTGGCGGCTTGAATATCGGGCTGCGCAAAAATGCCGTTGACCACCGCGATGTAGTCGACGCCAGCGGCAACTATTGCGCGCGCGTTGCTCAGCTCAATACCGCCAATTGCGACGCAGGGCGCGGCTAGAATTGCGGCTTTGGCGATCAGTTCAAGTTCGGCACGGCGGGCGACGGTTTTGGTTTTGGAGGGGAAAAAGCTGCCGAACGCGACATAGCTGGCGCCATTTTCCATGGCCCGTTGCGCCAATACGATGCTGTCGTAACACGACGCGCCAATGATTGCATCCGGGCCCAACAATCGCCGTGCGGCGCTGATACAGCCGTCGGTTTCGCCCAAATGCACGCCGCAATTTAATTCTTTTGCGAGTGCAATGTCATCGTTGATCAGCAGCGGCACGCGAAATTCTGCGCATAGAGTTTTCAGCGCTAGTGCGTCGCTGGGTATCGGCGGTTTGCCACGGTATTGCAGCATCACCGCGCCGCCGCTGAGCACCGCGCGCGCCGCAGTCAGCAGTGCATTTGCCTGCAAATCAACCGGGGTAATGGCGTACACGCCTTTTTTTGGCAGCGATAATAAGCTTTGTGTGCCATCGTTAATCGCGTCTTGCATCGCCGTCGCTACACTTAGCGCGTGGCCCAGCCCGCTGGTCAGATAATTCATATGAAAAGTGTCATCAAAGCTAAAAAAAGCCGTGTGCTCGCGGCCCAAGGTGTCGCGATCAATGATCGGCGCTGGTTTTTAGAGTCTAACGCGCAGCAAACGCGTTTGCGCGACAAGCGACGTGGCAATCGCGTGGTGGCAAGCTGGTATGGCAAGTTTTCCGCACCGATCGTGCAGCGACTTGCACGCCGCTTTCGCCTGCACGCACCGAGCATGGATGCTGCCCAAGTCGCAACCTGCATCAGCGCGCTTGGCATTGCCCGCAATTATGGCGCGAGCCGTGATCTGGCACCCATCGCTGAGCCAGCAACACTTTACAGCGCCGGTCTTGATCGCTATCTGCGCACGATTTGGTTGGCCCCGCCCGCCCATGCTGCGTGGCAGCGCATGCACCGCGCCGCACGCAGCGCAGGGTTGCAGCTGGAGATCGTGTCGGCGTTTCGATCGCAGCGCTATCAAATCGATTTGCTACGGCGCAAATTAAAGCGCGGCGACACGATCGAAAATATCTTGCGTGTGTCTGCGGCACCCGGCTACAGCGAACACCACAGCGGCCGGGCGATTGATTTAGCCGAAGTCGGGGCGGAGGCGATGACCGAGGCTTTTGGCGCGACGGAATCTTTCCGTTGGCTACAAAAAAACGCCGCGCGCTTCGGCTTTTACTTGAGCTTCCCGCCCGATAATCGCCATGGTGTGATGTATGAGCCGTGGCATTGGTGTTATCAACGGCCTTTCAAAGCGGCATGGCCCCGCAATGCGACATGAACATTGTTCCCAGCCTTAAAAAACAAGCGAAATCGGAGGATAGTTTTTTTTGGGGCAGGCAGCCAAATTCGCGAACGACAATTTCGTCCAAATCGTGTCACAAAAATTCATCAAAACTTAGGGTGCAGTTTTGTAACGATTTCTTTTGACTTCATAGAAAGTTCCAATTACTTTGTAAACGTATTGCAACACGTCGTGAAATTATGCTCATTCATCACACAAAATTAAGGATTTACATTAACTGTAATAAAGTATTCGGGAGGGGGGGTTGTATCGCTCTATTCGTAACGCGCTAACACCTAAGAAAATTGCTGCACTTGCGCTGTTTTCAATTATTGGCAGCAATGCGTACGCGCAAAGTATTACGGGCCTGAGCGACATTATCGTCCACGGCACGCGAGGTGAAGCACCGTTTGAAGGCCACTATGTGCAGGGCGGGGAATGGGAATGGTTTCAGTTTGACACCGACCCAGGCTCTGGAACCTATGGTGACGTCGTGCCAGTCGAACCACCAGACCAAGCCATTGACGAAAGAATGGCATTAAACCATTGCGACGAGCACCCCTATACCGGGCCGAATGGCTGTAGTGCAGACGATTTTGTCGGGTGGTTAATCCCTGAATTTATCCCCAACACGATGGTGAGGGCATCTGGGGCCTGTGATAATCATGATCGATGCTATTCCACCGTTGGTGCGGTGCGCAGCCAATGCGACGACCAAATCGAGGTCGATATTCGCGGCGCTTGTGCTGCCAGTGCGCAGGGATTCTTTTACCAGTGCGGCCAAAGTTCTGGGTCAACGCAGTCGGCGGTATGCCGTGAGCGCAAAATGGACGAGTGCAATGCCGGTGCGCTTGGTTATCATGCGGGTGTAATGGGCTATGGACATCAGGCGTTTGCGGCAGCGCAGCTGACTGCGGTTTGTGGTGAGCTGCAGGCGTTAAAGAATGAGAGCGGCTGCCCGTGAGCGAGCACCAGAACTCCACCGATCAAAGCTCTGCGCCCCGAGGGGGGCGTAGTTTGATCTATGTTTTTGCCGCGTTACTCATTTTTGCAGTGGTTTGGTGGTTAACAACACCCGGCGCTTCACCACAAAAAATTGGGTTAGCCACACCATTTGCGAGCGCGCCCATAGCGGCGCCAGTCGCAGTAGCGGTGCAAGTTTCCCCGCAAACCCGCGACAACATGACGATGGATGAGCGCGTCGCTGAGTTTATGCGCGTCACCACCACGCCCAGAGTTAAGCGTATTTTGGGGCCCAGCAAGGGCTCCTTGCTGGAAAAACCGAAACCTCGAGATATGGCAGCGTCAAATGAGTTGTACGCGCGTCTGGCACCGCTCGAACGCCAATTGACCGCACGAATAACAGAAGAAGCGGAGTGGATGGACTTGCAGAATTTCCCAACCTTGGAGGAAGTTAATTCGCTGGACGCGGAAAAGTTGGACAAATTGTATGGGCCTGGAACCGTGAATCTGCGCGCAACCGCAATACGTGCGGCGATTTGGCAACGCCGGGGTGACCCACGTTGGAAAATTGCCGCAACCGAGTTGGTTTTTTTAGGCTGTCCGTTTGGCACACGCTTAATGATTGATGATCTTTTAACGCAGCGAACTAGCGCAGCGCGGGATCAGCAAATCATCACTAATGCGGCGCTAGGCATGCTTTTAGGCGATGTCAACGCGGCGAACCATCTAGGCATGGAACGCAAGCAATGGACGACTTGGGACAGCGTGAACAATTGGCAGGAAGCCTTGCACTACTACCAGGTGATCATTCCAGAGTGGCGGGCTCGCATAGGTTTGCCACCCTTGCAAGTTGTCCGCCGGCCGCACTGAGTCGCGCGTTAGTGAAATGGCAAATACCTTGAACGCGCCACTCGACTCACTCGAATTCTCGATGCCACCCTGGGAGGCATTAATCACCCAGATTGCGACACCGACGCCGCTGTTTTGGCGGCACTACAGCAACAATACCGCTGCCGAACTTGACTTAACCCTGCCGCAGTTAGTACTGGCAAATGGTATCGAAACGCGATTTTGCACCAAGCGTAATTTGCGCGCTTACCACGGCTGGCGCGGAATAGCCGCAGATAGCGTGGACATTGTTGCAGTGCGTAAGCTGGCTGTAGCACTGAGTGAAATGGGGAATGCGCAAATTCGGCTGCGCAGTAATGACCAAGGTGCGAACATTGCTTTTTACCAAGCGCCAAAAGCGGCGAGTTTTCCAAAGCTGCTTTATGCGTTTGACCGCGCAATCGCACATCACCCACCTTTACTGCGCAGCCTGTTGCATGGTTTGATCATGTTCGCAATTCACCCCCTTGCCGATGGCAATGGGCGCGGCGCACGCATGTATTGGGTGAATGGTCTCCATTCCGCAGGTTTCAGCGCCAACGAAATTGCTCATGCATTGCTGACTTTTTATGGTGCCAGCCGAATCGCGTCACACGGCAGCATCAGCTGTGCCAGCAGCGGCGGTACATCACTGCCATTTATAAAACGCTGGCATCAAATTTTAACAGCGCTTCGGCCGAGCGCAATCTAAACCAATGCATTGGCATCCCAGCAGGGATGCAAATTCGACGAAATGCCATTCCGGTGGGGTCGGAAGCTTCGCTTCCTAACCACCGGCTCCAGGCTTTCACCCCTGTCAGGGTGTGCAGGCGAATCAGCTTTTTGAGAAATGCCCTCCATTGGCGTTTGCGACAAATCGGTAATACTCTTCATCATTCAATTTTTGCGGCTGAAAACGCCACAACCTAGTCATGTGAGGCTGGATATGAGTGACGCTTTATTCCAAATCATTTTCCGTGGCAAATTGCTCAGTGGCGTCAGCATCGAGCAAGCACGCAGCAATTTGGCGCAGCTGTTTCGCACCGACGAGCAGCGCATAGGCGCGATGCTCGCCCAGCCAAAATGGGTCATTAAAAATGGCATAACGAAAGAAACCGCGCAAAAATTTCAAGAGGCTTTGCGCAACGCTGGGCTGATGGTGGTGGTGATGGCGGAGGAAACAAATCCGGTTGAACAGGCGACACGCCAAACCAGCAGCGCACCGGTGTTAGCGCCGTCCGTTGCGGTTATTGTGGCCGAGGCAACCTCGACAGAAGCGCAGTCGCCGCCCGCTGATACGCCACTCGCACAGGCACCCAAAATTGCGGCATTTGTTGCAGATCTAAGCGCGTTTAGTTTGGCTGATGTCGGCGCGATCATGGATGCCAGTACACCGAAAAAAGCCGAGCGCGACTTTGCCTTAGATCAATTTTCACTCGCGGCACCCGGCGCGCAGTTAATCGAGAAAAAGCCGGTAAATGCCAAGCAAATCGACACCAGCGCGATGGCATTAGTGCCCGCAGTGATCCCGGTGAAAACCAAACTTTCAGCGCTGCAGCGCGAGATGGAGGACTAGCCAGATGGCGCTGCCCTATGTGACCGATTCGCGCCGCTTGACCGGCGCTTCTCTAGTGCTGCCGGTGCCCGGCGCAATTTTGGAAGTCACCGCGCCACCTGAGCTGAAAACCAAGCTACGCGTGCACTGGCGCCAGATCGTGAAAAAGCTGCTGGCGCGCGTCGGCTGGGCGGATTCGCTAGTGATTTCGCGTGATCAGGGCCCGAGCCAAATTTTGGCGATCAGTGCGCCGATTGACGGCCTGTTGAGTGCCACCCACATCACCGAATGGGCCTGGGAAGCGGCGCTGACGAAACTTAAATTGGCCGATGCGGACAGCCTGAGCGAGGCCACTGATCGCATGCTCGGGCGGATCGCGCGCGAGGCAAATCCTGCGCTCGCGGCACTCTATCGCGCGGCAAATCTGCGCCGCGCGCCGCTGCTGCTGAGCGAAAATGAAGTGTCCTTGGGCGAGGGCGCAAACGCACGGATTTATCCGTTTGATGACTTGCCCGAGCCCAGCGAAATCGCTTGGCGGCCGAAACGCCATCAAGTGCCAACGGTTTTGGTGACGGGCACGAACGGCAAAACCACCACCGTGCGATTGTTGGCGCGCATGTTGGCGGCAACCGGCAAAACCGTGGGCTTTTGCTCGACTGATTTTGTCCAAATCGGCAGTGAAATTTTACAGCGTGATGACTATTCCGGCCCAACCGGCGCGCGCATGGTCCTGCGCCACGCGAACACCGAAATTGCCGTACTTGAAGTGGCGCGCGGCGGCATGTTGCGGCGTGGTTTGCAGGTGATTGACGCCGAAGTTGGCGTGGTCACCAACGTCGCGAATGATCACTTGGGCGAAAACGGCGTGCACACCTTGATGCAGCTGGCCGAGGCGAAATTCACCATCACCCGCGGCTTGAGCGCCGATGCGCCGGTGGTGGTGAACGCCGACGACGAACACTGCCGCAGCTATGCGCGCAAGCTTAGTCACCCCATTTGCTGGTTTGGCTTTGCCCGCCCGAGCGCTAGCATTACCCGTGGCCGCGCGCCGCGCGCGGGGCTGGTGTATCTGGATCAGCAGCAGATTTGCGTCGAGCTAGACGCCGATACGCGCTATGTTTTAATGGATGTGCGCGACTGCCCGCTAAGCTTTCGCGGCGGCGCGCGCTACAACGTGGCGAATATTTTGGCAGCGACGGCGGCGGCGGTCATGCTCGGCACGCCGGTTGCTGCGATCGTTGGCGCGCTTGCAGAATTTGGTAAGCATCCTACTGATAATCCTGGGCGGGCGAATTTGTATCAGATTGATGGTGCCCAGGTTTTGCTTGATTACGGCCATAACCCAGATGGTATTTCCGCGATTTTGGACGCCGCGGCGGCGCTGCCACACAAGCGCCTGCTGATCGGTGTGGGCTTGCCCGGTGATCGTAGCGACGAAGCCGCTGTCGCGGTGGGTGCGCGCGTTGCGGCGGCAAACGCGGCGCTGGTAATCGTCAAAGAATTAAGCGCCTATCTGCGCGGCCGCCCGGAGGGCCAACTGAGCGGAATTTTGCGCAAAAGCCTGAAAAATCACGGGCATTCAGAGCGCAAAACCAGCTACCTGCGCACCGATGCCGAGCTGGTGGCGCGTACGCTCGACTGGCTCAAACCGGGCGATTTAGCCGTGCTGTTTTTGCATGAAAACGTCGCCGAGCTATCGGCGCATCTGCTGGCGCGGGCGGACTTTGCGGAATAGGGCAGCTAATAAGCAGTCCCCTCAAACCCCATCAAAAAATTCCACCTCGCCGGTATCCAGCGAATACTCGGCACCAACAACCATCAAGCCGTCATTTTGAATCAGCTGTTCTAACACCTCAGAACCATGGCGCAAATGGCTTGCCGAGGCGCGAATATTGGCGCGCACGGCTTGGTGCAGTAATTGATCGGGATCGTGGCGCAGCTCGGTGCTGAGCAACGCTTGCACCGAAGGCCGGATGCGATCCACGATCGAGCGAATATTGCGCGACTGCGGACTGGGCTGCTGCAATTCTTCCAAGGTCGCTAAAATCGCGCCGCACTGCGAATGGCCGAGCACCACCACCAATCGGGTGTTAAAACGCGACGCGGCAAATTCGACACTGCCAACCTGGGAGGGCGCGACGATGTTGCCTGCGACGCGAATCACAAACAGATCGCCTAGGCCCTGATCAAACACCAGCTCTGCCGGTACGCGTGAGTCCGAACAGCCCAAAATAATCGCGATCGGCTCTTGCGCCACCGGCAGCGTATTCGGGCGCATCTGCCCACGCAGCGCGTGCGGCGATTGCACGCCAGCAACAAATCTTTGATTGCCTTCGCGCAATCGTGCGAGTGCTTGTGTGGCTGGGATCATGCCGTGATTTTACCTCTCTAGGCGATAGTTGACGCCGACTTTTTGCTCGCGCCCGCTCAAGCCCTCAAGCTCATAGCGGTCAAACAATTTGTAGCGCACGATAAACAAGGTTTGCGGATTGAAAAGCCCTTTGCCATAGCCGACATAGAGTGCGGGCGATAAATATTTACCGGCGGTAAAGGCCGGGCCGCCAATGTCGCTCAAGGTTTCCACACCCAACTCTAAGCCTACTTTTTGCCCCAGGCCGCGCGCTAATAAATTGCCGCCAGCCGTACCCAGCGCGTTCGCCGCTTGCCCGACGAGCGCGCTATCCGCGCCACTGGCACCTTTGAGTGAGCGACCCAAAACGATGTAGCTCAACGCATCCGATTGCTCCAAGACCGGATCGCTCCAAACGGTTAGCTCCGGGCGCAGCGCGGTGCCGCGCACCTGCACACCGGCTTTTATTGCCTCAATCTTGCGCACGGCGCGAATATCGAGGCCTGGATCATCCAGTGGCGTGGAGGAATACAAAAGCTTGCCACGCTCGATCAGCAAATCTTGTCCGTAGGCTTTGAAGGTGCCTTTGACTTCAATTTCGCCGCGCGCAGTTGCTGGCTTATTCGCGCGCTCGCGAATTTTTAAACGGCCACTGAGCTTGCCGTTTAAGCCAAAGCCTTTGAGCGCGACATCATCGCCGAGTGTGACCGTAACGTCCGCGTGGATCGGCGTGCCGGGCACTGGCTTCACATCATCAATGATGTTGACGTCGTCCGAACGCGTAACGTTAGACTCAAACCGGTCTAGCGCGAGCTTGGCCGAGGGCAGGCCGAGCGCGCCGCTGACCTTTATCTGCGTGCCATCGTGGGCAATTTGCAAATTTGGCGAGGCAACCACGCGCGCACTGGGAATGTCGCTCACCAAGACATTCGTGCCGACAAAATTGAGCTCGGTTCTTGCTTTCGCAAACGGTGCGAACCAGCCGTTAATTTTGAGTGTGCCGTCGCCGGCGGCCGTCGATAACGCAGCGCCAGCTTTCGAGACGATTTCACCAGCGACATTTAATCGGCTGCCATCCGAATTCAGCGCCACGTTGCCACCGCTAATTTTCAGGCCAGCTGCCGGCAGCTCCATCGCAAGTTCGGTCAGATTGAGCGTGCCAACAATTTTTGGCTCAGCACTTGTGCCGCTGAGCGCCAAGCTGCCTTTGAGCGCGCCCGCTGGATTGATCACTGCATCCGATAGGCCGTTAAACGCCTTCAGCGAGTTCAAATCAAAGATCAGTTCGCCGCCTAAATTGCCGCCCCGTAGCAGTAAGTTTTGCGCGCGAATGCTGCCTGCGTCTTTCAACACTAGACTTAAACTCAATGCGGGGGGCGCACCTGCGGCACTGACTGCGCTGACGCCGAAGTCGCTGAATTCCAACAGCACATCATCGGCATCGCTGCGTTCAATTTTTGCGGTTAAAACGCTGCCTGGGATCGGTGCGAGGGCTGCGTTCAAGGCAATCAAATCACCTGTGGCAAGTGCGGCATCGGCCTTGCCTGCGATGGTGCCGCTGAGGCTAACCCCGGGCGCGACGCCGCCCAACGCTTGACTAAATTCAGCAATATCCAACTTTGCGACATCAAGCGCGATATTGCTTTTGCCGGTATTACGCCAATCCATGGCTATGCAAAGTGCTGCACCGATACCCGCAAAACAGGCGCGCTCCAACCCGGCGCTGTCGGGCGCAAGCTGCAAATTCACCGGTGCTTGCAGCGCCAAACTTGTGGCATCGCGGGCCTTAATCGCTGCGGGCGTCAGCTTTAACTGACTCAACACCCCACGCCATAGCGCCACACCTTTGTTGTCGTTCAACGCACCTTGAGCGACTAGCTCAAGCGCGCCTATATCACTGGCGATGTTTGCGCTGACGCTGTGCGCCGCGCGGGTACCATCCACGGCAATCGCCGCGCGGCTGATCTGTAGTCCTGCCACCTCGCTGTTCGCCAACGCTACCGTCAAGGCAATTGGTGCGGCTAAATCCGAGGGCAATGCGGCGGTGATATCGACGGTATCGGCACTGAATCCAGCGACGCGCAAAAGCCTAGCTTGCAGTGCGCCGTCGATTGTAAACGCGCTTGTTTTTTTGCCGCCGCGTTCCATGCCTGCGGCGCGCAGCGTTATCCCGCCCTGCACACTACCGCTGGCATCTGGGACGATCGCAGCGAGATTTGCGATATCAATATTGGCCTGCACATCCCCCACGCGCTTGGAGGAAAAATCCGCCGAATTCACGCCCCATCGCAACGCTAAATCACCCGTGGGCGTTACGCTTTCGACAAATTTCAGCGTGCCCAAGCCGCTCAGATTTTGCCCTTTCAGGCTGCCGCTGAGGGTGTTGAGGTGCAGCTCAGCGCTTGGCTTACCGTCGGCAAATATGCCGCTCGATTGTGCGTTTAAGCCGATGCTACCGGGCCAATCACTGGCAATCAGCGCCGGGTTTAACTTGTCAGCGGCTAACGCAAGCACCCAGGAAACATTGGCCGCAAGCGAGATTTTCCCGGTCGCACTGAGCGCGCCGCCATCGCTGTTAAGCCATCGCAATGGCGCCAGCGAAAACTGATCGACTCCGGCAATTTGCGCGCGCGAAATGCTGCCGCTGATTTGTCCAGCCAGCGCCGTTTGACCAAGTGGCTGGGTGCGCGTCAATGCCAGATCAAGCGCTGCGACAAACTCTTGCGCATGCCCAGCAATTTGTACTTTGCCTTTAGAACTCGACAATCCCACTGGCCAGGCAAAGCGTTCGGGAAGGCTGAAATTTGTCCAATTTGCGTTTAGTTCGCCGGCCGGCGCAGTCGCATCGAACGGCCAAATTCCAGCGGCGCTAAACGTTCCGCCCGCAGGCAATATCAGGTCAATGGCATTAATTTTTAGACGTCGCGGGTCGACAAAATCCACGCCAATCGCACGCAACTCGAATGCATCGCCGTCCAAGCTGAGCTGACCTTTTAATTTCGCAGTAGTCAGCGTGCCTGAGCCATTCAAATCCGCGCCAACGAACTTAACGGGGCCGGCAATAGCGAAATCTGCTAGGTTCAAATCTGTTGTTTTCACCACGCCCTGCCAGCGCATTTGTGGGCTCAAACCATCATTGATCACGCCCTGAAAAGTTAAGTTTTGTGGCGCGCTTACGTGCACGTCAACAATCAATTTTTTTGGCGTGCCTGCGATACTGCCACTGGCGGCGAATGCGGGCGCGTGGCCTAAAACTGAGAATTTGAGCGCACTTGCGCTAGCTCCGGAATAGTCCAGCGTGCCCGACGCCGATAGCGCAGCACGCCGCTCGTCCAGCTTTAAATTAGTCACTGTGATTTTTTCGCCGATGAGTGACAGCGCATCGGCGCTAGCGCTATTGATTTGTGCCAACAGCGCGCCATCACGCTCAATTTGTACGTTGCGCAAACTCAGGTTTTTCAGCAGCAGAATTGGGTTGCTAGATGGACCCGTTGCCGCCGCAGCCGCGCCGGGAACCGTGGTCAAAACCACGCGCAGGCCGTCGAGTTTTAGTTCGTCCAAGTCCAGGTTTTTCGACAGCAACTGACGCCAGCGCAAATTAACTTTGCCGCTGACCAGGGTGATTTCAGTACCGGCGATTTTAAAACTTAGGTTACTTACATTAAAACTATCCGCAAGCGTACCGGAAATTGCCGCTACTTTGAGCTCGCTTGGGACAAAGCGCAGCGCAAACCGTGCGCCTGCTTCGGTGTTGAACAGCCAGACGCCAAACGCCAGAATTAGCGCAAACAAAAGCGCCATGCCCAATACCAAGCGCTTAAGCCAGCGGAATAGTTTGTTGGGTCTAACAGCGCTCATAGGTCGGGCCCAATGACCAGATGCAGTTTTAGCGGTGATTTTGGCTCATCAATGGCGAAGGCAAAATCGATTCGCACAATGCCCACCGGTGAACGCCAGCGGATGCCAGTGCCGACGCTCTTTTTAACGATAGACCCGCTAGCGCGCGCAGTGGCATCAAAAGCGTTGCCAACATCAGCGAAGCCGGCAAGCGCCCAGGTGTCATTGAAGGCGTATTCGTATTCGCCGGAAAGTACTGCCAAATATTTGCCGCCGCGTACTTTATTTAAGCCATTGAGGGGCCC
>JANNYO010000146.1:0-1749 GCA_031410115.1 Rhodanobacteraceae bacterium
CCGGGTAAGCCTGCGATGTCCAACGCGCCTTTGCGGCGGGTTAAATCGCGCGCCTTGCGGGCGGCTTCGCGGGCACGCGCGGCTTCAATAATTTTTGCGCAAATGGCTTTCGCTTCGTTCGGGTTTTCTTGTAAAAACTCCGACAATTTTGCGCCAACCGAGGTTTCCACAGCCGGCTTGACTTCTGAGCTGACCAATTTGTCTTTGGTTTGGCTGCTGAACTTTGGATCCGGCACTTTCACGCTCAGCACCGCAATCAAACCCTCACGGCTGTCGTCACCCGACAAATCTAGCTTTTCCTTTTTCAGCAATCCACTTGAATCAAGAAAGCCGTTCATCGTGCGCGTCATTGCGGCGCGGAAACCGGCTAAGTGCGAACCACCGTCTTTTTGCGGAATATTATTGGTAAAGCAATACACGCCCTCCTGATAGGCGTCCGTCCAGCGCATCGCCACATCTACCACAATGCCGCCTTCCGCCTTCGCGGAAAAGCTAATAATGTTGGGGTGCAGCGGGTTTTTATTGACCGATAGGTATTCGACGAAGCTTTTAATGCCGCCCTCGTACTGGAATACGTCGTGATTCGCCGCGTCGCGCTCGTCGGATAGTTCAATGCGCAGGCCAGAGTTCAAAAATGCGAGCTCGCGCAGACGGCGCTGCAAAATCACGTAATGAAATTCGACGTCGGTAAAAATCTCGGTGCTGGGCAAAAAACGCACCGTGGTGCCCCGGCGGTCCGATTTTGCCACCTCGCGCACCGGTGCTTGCGGCACGCCTAAGTGATAGTTTTGCTCCCACTGCGCGCCATCGCGGTAAATCGTCAGTTCCAGCAGGCTGGACAGCGCATTGACCACCGACACGCCGACGCCGTGCAAACCGCCGGACACTTTGTAGGAGTTATCATCAAATTTGCCGCCCGCGTGCAGCACGGTCATCACCACTTCAGCGGTGGATTTACCCTCTTCCGGGTGCATGCCGACCGGAATGCCGCGGCCGTTGTCCTGCACGCTGACCGAGCCGTTGCTGTGAATGGTCACGATAATATTGTTGCAATAGCCCGCAAGCGCTTCATCGACGGAGTTATCGACGACTTCAAACACCATATGGTGCAAGCCGGTGCCGTCATCGGTGTCGCCGATGTACATGCCTGGCCGTTTGCGCACCGCATCCAGGCCTTTTAGCACTTTAATCGAGGCGGAATCATAGGTGTCAGGCGTGCCGTTACCCTGGCCGTCGGCGGGAAGGTCTTCGTTTTCGATTATTTGCATGGTTTTCGAGTGACTTAATTTGAGAGGTTTTCGCCGCTATTGGTAGCGCGGAAAGCGAGCATTGGGCAGACGCACACGCTCGGCTGGAATCAACTTTTCGAGTATAGCTTGTGTCGGGTCTGGACGCGCCTAGATCCAGTTTTTGCTCGATCACACGGCGCACGGCAGTGATCAGGCGTTGAACTGCGGATAGATGCAACGCAATCGCATGGGAATTTGAATCGTTCAACGTCAGCGCCCAGCCTGCACACGAATTTTAGGGATTGAGCTCATGCGCGCATGCTGATTCAATTGCGCACCGTCACATTGTAATCACCGCCATGAAACGCTTGGCCATATTGCCTGCTTTGCTCTGTTGCGTTGGCGCTGTACAGGCGCAAACGATTGGCTTAAATCAAACCGTTGCAGCTGAATTTAACAGCGTTGCGGAGTTCCAAAATTTGAGTTCACAAGGCTGGATTTTTCGTTCTGGCTCAGGGGT
>JANNYO010000147.1:0-3175 GCA_031410115.1 Rhodanobacteraceae bacterium
CAAGACGACGCGGCTGCGCAGCATCAACGGCGAAGCACTCAATTTGACGCGTTTCACCGGTGCCCGTAATCGTCGACTGGCCGAGCGCGAATTCAATCTATCGGTCAGCGCCGAGCTGCCAAAAGCCAACACGCTAGTCGATGAAACAGGTGCTGCGCTTGCCGGGCCGATGTTTCCAGCAGCGGTTTCAGGTTTTAGTTTGGAGTTAGAAATTGCCAAAATGCTGGGTGTTAAACGCGGTGATGTTTTGGAATTTGATGTTGGCGGTGTGCCGCTGCGTGCGCCGGTTCTCAGCTTACGTAAAGTCAACTGGGAAAGTTTACAGCCGAATTTTTTCGCCCTGGCAAGCCCTGCCGCCTGGCGCGCAACCGGCATGGGCGCGAGTACACCCCAGGGGGCCAGCGCAATCCAGGGCGCCAGCGCAATCCAGGGCGCCAGCACAATCCAGGGCGCCAGCGCCGATTCACGGCAAAATGGTGCGGCGGCAAGCTGGATGACGGCGCTTCGGCTAGATCAAAAGGTACAGGATTTGACACCATTAGTTGCGCAGTTCCCGAACATCACGGTGATTGATTTGGATCAGATCGAGGCGCAAGTGCGGCAAATTTCCAACCAAGCCAGCCGCGCGATTGAACTGGTGTTTTGGTTCACCGTAATCGCTGGCCTGCTGGTACTGCTAGCTGCGATCCAAGCGACCCAAGCCGAACGCCAAAATGATGCCGCGGTGATGCGCGCAATCGGTGCATCCAAATCGCAGCTATTGAGTTTTGACCGCCTGGAATTCATCTGGATCGGTTTGCTTGCGGGCAGTATTGGTGCAATCGCAGCCAGTGCTATTACGTTTGCGCTGATGCAAGAGATCTTTCAGCTGCGCTATCACATCAATTTTTTGGTGCTTACGCTGGGTATCGTCAGTACTTTGATCTTGGTGCTGTCGGTCGGACTTACCGGCACGCGCCGTACCCGCACGGCGGCACCGGTGGATAGTTTGCGCAGTATCGAATGACAGCATCTGGTCCTCGGGCTAAGATGGCGATCCGCATCAACCAGAGCCTGCTATGAATCCAAATGATCTTCGTATCAACGGTACCCGGCTTTGGGATTCACTGATGACTTTGGCGCAAATTGGCGCCACGGTTAAGGGTGGCGTCAAGCGTTTGGCGCTGACTGATTTGGATAAGCAGGGGCGGGATTTGGTGGTTAGTTGGGCGCACGAGGCGGGTTTGAGCGTCACGGTGGACCAGATTGGCAATGTCTTTATGCGTCGCGCCGGGCTTGATCCAAGCTTGGCACCGATTGTGTCTGGCAGCCATATCGACACCCAGCCAACCGGTGGCAAGTTTGATGGCAACTACGGCGTGCTGGCGGCGCTAGAAGTGGTGCGCACGCTCAATGATCACAATATCCAGACGCAGGCGCCGATTGAAGTCGCGTTTTGGACCAATGAAGAAGGCAGCCGCTTTGTTCCGGTAATGATGGGCTCGGGCGTATTTTGCGGCGCGTTTAGTTTGGAGCACGCCTACGCCGCGAAAGACACCGAAGGCAAAACCGTCAAGGATGAACTCGCGCGTATTGGCTACTTAGGAGGCGAAGTACCGGGGCAACATCCAATCGGTGCGTATTTCGAAACCCATATTGAACAGGGCCCGGTTTTGGAAGATGCCGATATTGTGATCGGCGTGGTGCCGGCGGTGATGGGGCTTTCTTGGTATGACTGTGTTGTCACCGGCATGGAGGCACACGCCGGTCCAACGCCGATGCATTTGCGCAAAGATGCGCTGCAAATTGCCACCAAAATCATGCAGGAAGTGGTGCACATTGGCAATCGCTATCCGCCTTACGGCCGCGGCACGGTGGGCATGGTGCAGGTGTTTCCCAACAGCCGCAACGTGATCCCAGGCGAGGTCAAATTCAGCATCGATTTGCGCAATATTGACGTGCCGCTGTTGACCACGATGCACGAGGAAATCCTAGCGTTCGTCGAAAAAACCAGCGCCGATAGCGGCTTGAAAATCACGATCGAGCGGGTGTCATTCTATCCGCCGTGCCCGTTCCACCCTGACTGCGTCAATGCCGTGCGTAACGCAACGGCAATGCTTGGCTATTCGGTTATGGACGTGGTTTCTGGCGCCGGCCATGATGCGATTTACGCCGCACGCTTGGCACCGTCCGGGATGATTTTTATCCCCTGCAAAGATGGCATTAGCCACAATGAAATTGAAGATGCCAAGCCCGAGCATTTGGAAGCTGGGTGCAATGTGTTGCTGCACGCGATGTTAAGTCTCGCGAGCGCAAAGTTAGCCGCCTAAGCAAATGGATCTCATTATTCGCAATGCGAATTTGCCCGACGGGCGCGTAGGCGTCGATATCGCTATCAACGACGCACACATCGTCGCCATAGCCCCGGCTTTGCCAGCCGTGGGTGCTGAAGAAATTGACGCTGCAGGAAATCTCGTCACGCCGCCATTTGTCGATGCGCATTTTCATCTGGACGCGACCTTGAGCTATGGCCTGCCGCGCGTAAATCAGTCCGGCACCTTGCTTGAAGGCATCGCACTGTGGGGCGAGCTCAAGCCCAGCCTGACGCAAGATGCGCTGGTGGCGCGCGCACTGCAATATTGCGACTGGGCGGTGGCGAAAGGCTTACTGGCGATCCGCTCGCATGTCGATATTTGCGATGACCGTTTGCTTGCCGTCGAAGCGCTTTTGCAGGTGAGAAAACAGGTGGCACCGTATTTGGATTTGCAGCTGGTGGCGTTCCCGCAGGACGGCATTTTGCGCAGCACATCCGCACTGGCGAACTTAAAGCGCGCCATCGCGATGGGGGTTGACGTCGTCGGTGGTATTCCGCATTTTGAGCGCACCATGACGGATGGCGCTGAGTCGGTGCGCATCCTGTGTGAATTCGCCGCCGAGCGCGGCGTGATGGTGGATATGCACTGCGATGAGTCCGACGACCCCATGTCCAGGCACATTGAAACCCTGGCCTATCACGCCCAGCGCCTGGGAATGCAGGGTAGGGTGGCGGGTTCGCATCTGACTTCGATGCACTCGATGGATAACTATTACGTCAGCAAATTACTGCCGCTGATTCGCGAAGCCGGGGTCGCAGCGATTGCCAATCCGCTGATCAATATCACCTTACAGGGCCGGCACGACAGCTACCCGAAACGCC
>JANNYO010000148.1:0-4844 GCA_031410115.1 Rhodanobacteraceae bacterium
CGCACTACCGCCGGTAATCACCTCGCCATCGGCCGTGGTCATGCGGTAATCCCGCACATCGCGCACGCCGCATAAAATCATTGCCTGCGGGAAATAGGTCGGCCGATCCGTATAACCTGCGCGAATTTGGCGCAGTAAGGAAATTAACGTGTCGCCAACGAGGGCATCGACTTCGTCCAAAAACACGATCAGCGGTTTAGACAACCGCTCCGCCAACATTTTCAGAATGGCATACACCGCATTGTTACCACTTTTTGCAAGTACCTCGCGCTCAAGTCCGATCAGGCTGGGGCCAAATACGACCGACGCCGCATGGAAAATCGCATCAATGATGATCGCCACACCGCTTGCAACGTCACCGCGCGCCGCCTGCGCCGCTTCGATATTGACATACAGCGCCGCGTAGTCAGAACCCGAATTCAGCAGATCACGCAATGCCAACAAGCAGGTCGTTTTGCCGGTTTGACGCGGCGCGTGCAGCACAAAGTAGCGGCGTTGTTCAATCAGCGCTAGAACCGCTTCCGAGTCGACACGCGAGAGCGGATCAAGCATGTAGTGTAGATCGGGCGTTGACGGCCCGGCGGTATTAAAATGTAGTTTCATACGCCTAGTGTAACGCTAGCAATCCAGCTATCGCCGCGTCAACATGCCGCCAGAATTACCTCACAGCCCGCCACTGAATGGATCCGCTTGCTTGTCGTTCCAGACTTTGACTTCAATCGCGACGTGCTGATCGCCGTAAACCAGCAGCAAATCCAGCCGCCCTGAGCCCGCCGCATATTTGCGCTCGATGCGGCCTACGCGTCCGGCTCCGGCTGATCCTGTGGGCACATCCGTGCGCATTCACCAGCCACCGCTGGCCTTGGGTGGATTGCCACGCCAGCTCAAACGCCTCCTCGGTCAAAACTTGCCCGGTGGCATCGGTGTACTGCTGATAAAGCGCGATCATTTGCGCCCGCGAGAATCCCCCAGCCGCAAACTTTCGGCTCCGTGTCGCCTTGCGGCGAGACTTCAATCACGTCGGCTAACAAAGCTACCGATTAGCACAGCGCCCAATATCAACAGCATCAGGCCACGCCAGTCTAGGGTTGGCACCTGAATAAACGCGTCGTCGTTGCCAATCGTGCCCGTTGCGACTGCACGGCTTAGCGTCACGCGCGGCGACAACGGGGTTGGGTTGCTCAAAGTCATCGCAAAGGTTTCGTTATTTTCCACGAGGCCGTCGGAAATGACGGTGACCGCAACCGTTTTGCTGCTTTCGCCAGGCGCAAAATTCAGCGTGCCGCTGACGGGCGTGTAATCTCCAGGTGCTGTTGCAGTGCCATTGCTGCTGGCGTAATTCACGCTCACAGGCACGCTGGACGCGCCAGCAAGTGCGACGGTGAAATTCATGACCGTATTTGCACCGGTGCCTTCCGCGAGAGTGACATCGTTAATACTTAAGCCCAACACGTCCTCGTCGGTGATTGTGCCAATTGCGCTTGCGTTTGCGATCGTTGCACCGCCGGGAGCGCTCAAAGTGACGTTAAACGTCTCGTCATTTTCAAAAATAGCGTCACCATTAATGGTGATCGCAAGCGGCTGGTTCTGCACATTGCTGGCAAATGTCAACGTGCCGCTGCGCGCAACGTAGTCGGAGCCCGCAGTCGCGCTGCCATCACTCGTCGCAAAATTCACCGTGACCGGATCTTTGTTGGGCGCCGATAGCGAAACGTTGAATGCCATTGTGCTGGTGCCGGTATTGCCCTCGACCTGGGTGACGTTGCTAATGCTTAGTCCAGTCGCATCATCGTTGTTGATGGTGCCAAGGCCGGGCGTGCCAAGTGTTACTGCGGCCGCTGGAATGCCTGCGGGTAACGTTAGCCCCGAGATCGTCAGACGCAAACTTTGGTTAGGTTCCACATCAGTATCGCCGACAATTTGCACCGGCACAGTTTGCGTCACGCCAGTCATAGTCAGCGCAGCGGCGGTGACCGCGATGTAGTCGTTGTCGGCTACCGTGGCATTCAGCAGCGCGTTGGCGTTATTGCCATCACTGGTGTTGAGTGTGGCGCTAATGCCTCCCTGCACCGGGTTGCTCAAAGTCGCGGTGAAGTTCATCGGCGTGTTGCCCGCATTGCCTTCAATTAGTGTGGGGCTATTGAGCGAAAGCACCGCCCTGTCATCGTTGTTGATCGTGCCTGTCGCCACCGGGCTGCCCAAGGTCGCGCCGCTGGGCGAACTAAAATTAAGGTTGAAGACTTCATTACCCTCAACCACGGTCTCGCCGAGTATCGGTATGCTCAGGAATTGACTGATCACGCCGGGCGCAAACGTCAGTGTGCCGCTGGAGGCGGCGTAATCAGAGCCTGCATTCGCACTGACATCGCTGGTGGCATATTGCACGGTTACTGGCGTTTTGCTCTGCGCTGACAAATCCACGGTAAATAGCAAACCGCCGCTGCCGGCATTGCCTTCAGTAACGACTCGGTTGGCAACACTGATCACCGCACCATCATCGTTATTGATCGTTCCTGCACCGCTGGCTGCAAAGGTGATGCTGGCGGCTGAAATCGTTGGCGGCAACACTAGGGCGGACAAGTTCAGTAGCAAACCTTGATTGGGTTCAACCTCGGTATCGCCAACGATTGGCACATTGACCGTCAGTGCGGTGGTGCTGTCGGAAGCAAAACTAACGCTGCCGGTCGCTGCCACGAAGTCGTTGTCTGCTAAGGTGGCGTTCAACAGTGGGTTGACGTTATTGCCGTTCGCTGCTGTGTAAGTGAACGACACCGCGCCCTGCACCGGGTTGCTCAAGCTGACGGTAAAGGGCAATGGGGTATTGCCCGCATTGCCTTCCGCGATACTGGGCGCGTTGACGCTAATCACTGCGCTATCGTCGTTGGTAATGGTGCCGGTCGCGGTGCCAGTGCCAATTCCCACACTTGAGCCAATCGGGTTGCTTAACGTGACGCTAAGCGTTTCATTGCCTTCAACGGTGCTGTCAGTGGTGATGGGCACATTGGCAGTTTGCGTCAACGTGCCTATCGGGAAACTTAAGCTGCCCAAAGCCGCGGTGTAGTCAGTACCGGCAATTGCACTGCCGTTGCTGGTGGCAAAGCTAATGCTTTCGGCAGCGCCCGACTGCGTTCGGGTGACGCTAAACGCTAAATTGACGGCACCGCCGGTGCCTTCAACCACTGATGCATTGGCGATGTTATAGGTCGCACCGCCGGCAACCGCCTGCATGGAGGCCATGACTAGTGAGCTAGCTAACAATTTTTTTGACCACAGTTTCATTTCATATCCAATCAGTTTAAATTTGTTTAAAGACGAGTTTTGATCAAGGCTTGAGTCTCGCTGGAAGGCGACACGGCAATTGAGTCTCGCTGGAAGGCGACACGGCAATTGAATCACCACAACTTACCTCCTACTCACTCACACTCGCATCCTCATAACCGTCCGCCAACAGCCCCATCGGATCAGTGTCCGCCGCCGTATTATTAGTTATGTCGGTATCCGTGGTCGGTGTCTTGGCGGTGACGCTGGCAGTTTGACTAATCAAACGCTCCGGTGCCAGTGGTGCGGTGGCATTCAATCGGTAAATCACCACGCCGCCGGGTGCCAAGCTCAGCTCCTGATCAATATTTCCCGCGCCACTGCCGCCACAGCTGGCTAATGCCGCACTGATGCAGGTGTAGCTGGCGCCGCTCAAATCGCTGCTCAGTGGCACTTCAAGTCGCCCGACCGCTGCCTGTGTGCCGATATTGTCCACCACAATCAGATAGCTCACGCCCTGGCCTGCGACTATATTGCTCAAGCCGTTGCCAATGCGCACCCGCAAATCGGTGCTGCTTGGGGTGCTGATAACGACCAAACCACCGTTGCCGATAGATGTTAGGTGATTACCATTACTTGGCGTGTAGCTTGCGCTCAGCGCGTTGAATCCGACGCTGGCAAAGTTCAGCGCGCAGCTGCCGACACCTGCGCTCAGTGGTGCGACACAGCTGGCCGCGCCGGCACTAATCGTCACGCTGCCCTGCGGCACGCCGCCGCCCGGTGCAATCGGCTGCACGGTGACGTTGATTGTGCTGCTGCCGATGGCGGCAGGGTTCGCCGCTGGCGTGACACTGATACGGGTATCGCTGCCCAGCACCGTTTGACTCAGCACATCGCTGACCGAGGCGGCGTTATTCACATCGCCGGCGTAGCGTGCCGTCAGGCTTGCGCTGCCGACCGCTAGGTTACTAACAACCAAAGTGGCAAGCTTCAGATTCGCGCCGCCACTTGGGCTTGCGACGAGTGGCACCGTGCCTAAACTTGCAACGCCGTTTAAGAACTCCACCGTGCCGGTTGGGTTGACGCCGACCAGCTGCACGCTCAACGTCACCGCTTGACCAAAGCGGCTGGGCTGGGCGTTGCTGGTGATTTGCTTGATGGTGCTGGCCTGCGCGACATTGATCTGGAGCGTGGCATCGGTATTCACGCCACAATTGTCGGTGGCGCGCACGGTGACGCTGTGCGTGCCTGCTGGCGTGGCGTTACTCAAATTAATCACCCCGTTGCTACTGACCGAAATCGTGCCGGTGTAAGTGCCTTGGCTCAAGATGCTCACCGTTGGCAGCGCGCCGTTGTCATTCAATCCCGTCGCCGGATTTTGCGTGACGCTCGCGCCGACGCCGACGTTGATCGTGCTGTAGCTTAAGTTCGGTGGCGTGTTCGGCGTGACGTTAACTTGCAAATCACCGGTGCCAGTCAAGCTGTTTAAGTCCGTGACCTGTAAGCGCAGGGTGCCGCTAACGGCGGTGCAGCTGGCCGCCACATCTGCCGTCACTAAGCCATTGGTGTTGAGCAAGTTGGTCGTG
>JANNYO010000149.1:0-4493 GCA_031410115.1 Rhodanobacteraceae bacterium
GCCACAGGGTTGATCGACGGCTAAGCCGACCGCCTTTTTGCGCCAACTGATACGTCACAAGATAAGTATCCGAAGCAATGCACCGACAGACGAAGTCGGAAACAAAAAGATCATCGCCCGCCAACAATGCTCGCTTTTGCAGCGTTGCCAGCACGAATTCACGGGTATACTTTTGCCCCGATGCGCCAACTTCGCAAAATTCTTCAGCCATCATGTTTTCAAAATCCGTGCCATGCTCTGGACGATGAAAAATAGGCTCCCGCGAAGCCAAAGCGCGCGTTATCTCGGCGAGTTGATTTGGAGTAGATGTCATTGGGCCAAGAACTTGTGGAGCCAACTACTTCCGAACCAATCCCGTCAATCGATCCATCAACGATTTTCCCTGCGCCAACAGCCGATTGCCGAGCTTATTTTGCTCCTCAGCCGCCTGTCGCGCCTGCTCGGCGGCTTGTGCTTGAAGCTGAAGTTTTTCTTCCCATTTGCGCCGCATTTCATTTTGCTGCGCGGTGTGGCGCAGTTTTTTTAGCACGCTATCAGGCAGCTTTTCTTTGGTCAGTTCATTGTCTTTACGGGCAATGTAGTGGCCGATTTGATCGAATAGCGCTTCATTAAACTGATCACTGCTGTAGTTTTTAATGCTGCTGCCCAGATCTTCAAAATTACTCAAGGTCAATTTCAACTGCCCGGTGGTCAATTCCGCCAGCGCAGTCACGCTCAGTGGAATTTTGCCGCGCGCACGAAATACTGCCTGACTAATCGAACCCGAAACATCTTTTTTGGCATCAAGCAAGGCTGGAATACGGTGTTTGTCAAACAGCGCTTTGATCGTTTGGATGCGCGATACGCCCTGAACTTCGATGCTGGGGCACAGCTCGCTTTGCACGTTGGCGTTGAAGTTCAAGGTCACCTCAACGCTGCCTTTATTGACCGCGTTTAAGCGAACCACATAGTCGTGCGCGATCAACGCCGTGACGGTGCCGTAGCCCGGCATTTCATAGCGCTGCTGGATTTTTTCCGGATGCTCAGCCAGCAGCTTGGTCAGCTGGTCTAAGTAGTCTTTAAACTGCTGAATCGAGATTTCCAGAGCCTTATAGCTGCTTTCACGATCAAGCATGAGCGTTTCGGCATCATTCAAACCGGTTTTGCGCTGCGCTGACTGTTTTGCAAGCTGGTCTAGAAGACTCATCTGCGGTGTTGCTCCTGTGGGCCTAATGCTCAAAACGTGAGGATCAAATTCGCGCCGATATTAGCCCAGACCGGCGGGGTCGCCTAGCGAAAATTTGGCTTGAACGGGGCAAAAGCGCGTCAAGCGAGGCAAAAGTTTGTAGCATCAACGCGTTCAATTCAGCCGGGCTTTTTTTGTTTGCACTGCAATGACTTCATCGCGAAACGCTGCACCAGCTGCACGTGGCTACATATTGACTATCCGAGCCAGCTTGCCGCCAAACAAGCCGGTGCGCAGCAAGCGATTGCAAGCGCGAAGCCGGATACGCCGACGAATTGGCTTAAGCCGGTGCAGTCCAAGGATGCCGGTTTTCGCAACAAGGCGAAAATGGTTGTCGGCGGTCAGGCCGGTCAATTGATTTTGGGTGTCGGGCGCAGCCATAGTGGCACGCTGGAGCTAGCGCACTGCCCGCTGTATCCGCCGCCAATTTCCGCCGCGCTGGCGCTGATTCGCATTTGGCTCAATCAATTGATGATCGCGCCGTATGACATTCAGGCGCGCACAGGTGAGTTGAAATATCTGATCCTGACTGCCAACGACGATGCCATCACCGCGCCTTCGCCAATGATGCTGCGCTTCGTGCTGCGTTCCAGGGCGCAATTGGATCGCTTGCGCAAGCACCTGCCCGAACTTGTTGCGCAATTGCCAAGCTTGCAGGTGGTAAGCGTCAATTTACAGCCCGAGCCGAAAGCGATTTTGGAAGGCGATGTCGAAGTACTGTTAAGTCAGGCGGCAAGCCTGCCGATGCAAGTCAATGATTTGACGCTGTATTTGCGTCCGCAGAGTTTTTTTCAAACCAACAGCTCTGTCGCGGCGGCACTTTATCGTCAGGCGAGCCTTTGGCTGGCGGCAATCAAGCCTAAGGTGGTGTTGGATTTGTTTTGCGGCGTCGGCGGCTTTGCCCTGCATGCCGCGCGCGCGCTGCCAAACGCGGCGGTTATCGGTGTGGAATTTTCCGCCGAAGCGATTTTAGCGGCGCAGCAAAGTGCGCTTGAAGCCGGTTTGGACAACGCATGCTTTTACGCCGGTGACGCACTGGAAATTGCCGCAGCACTGCCGCCCGCAGCCTGCATCATCGTCAACCCGCCGCGCCGTGGCCTGGGTTTAGCGCTGTGCGCTTGGCTAGAGGCGTCATCAGCAGCTGATTTGATTTATTCCAGCTGCAATGTTGCAACTTTGAACGCAGATTTGATCAGCCTGCCCAGTTTCCAGCCCGTGCACGCGCAAGTGCTGGATATGTTTGCCCACACCGCGCATTTTGAGGTGATCGTTTGGTTACGGCGTGGCTGAGTCTCGCCGGAAGGCGACACGGCAGATGAGTCTCGCCGGAAGGCGGCACGGCAGATGAGTCTCGCCGGAAGGCGGCACGGCAGATGAGTCTCGCCGGAAGGCGACACGGCAGATGAGTCTCGCCGGAAGGCGACACGGCAGATGAGTCTCGCCGGAAGGCGACACGGCAGATGAGTCCGCGCCATAAGTTTGTCAGCAAGCAGATTCAAAAAGCGTACACAGGAAGGCGCAAAAGCACCCCGCTGAAGTCCCGCAGCAGTAGCTCAAGCGGGTAGCGAGGGTTGTGCATGGTTTTATTTGCCCAGCAGTTGGCGGCCGGTTGCGCTACGATATGGAACAATAGCGTTTGGGTCAAACGGCAGGCTTCGCCAAGCGCATGTTGATATGCTGCAACAGCAAAATTGCGCCGCTTAACAGAGAGAAATGCAACCCATGATCGCATCGTGGAATATGGCTGGCGTACTACCGCCAATATGGCCTGGTGAAGATGGGCAAAGCCCAAATCGCTCACCATATTTAGTGAAGCTCACTGAAGTTATTGAACATTTTTCTATAACACCTGAACGGATTGCCATACTGGACGGTTTTCTAAATTACCGCGCTGCGTTGCATCAGGCAAACATTGTGAAAGGTTTTCAGTGGCTTGACGGCAGTTTTTTAGAAAATGTGGAGGTGCTAGAGTCGCGTGCGCCAAAGGACGTGGATGTGGTGACGTTTTTCCACCTTCCAAATGATCAAACTCAAATATCGCTGCTGTCCCAAGACGCGCGGCTTTTTGACCCTGCACTGGCAAAACAAGCGTTCGCGGTGGATGCGTACCCGTTCGTTCTAGGCAACCCGACCGAAAATCGTCATGTGAAGGAAATTTCATATTGGTACAGCATGTGGTCGCACCGGCGCGACGGAACGTGGAAGGGCTTTTTGCAGATAGACCTTGCGCCGAATGCAGATGCCGAGGCAAAACAATTCTTAGCTTCGGTGAAAAAAGAAAAGGAGGTTTTGCGATGAACTACGACGACTACTTAGCCACTACGTCCGAAATCAACGTTCTAATATCTCTACTAGCAGAAATTCCTCAAGATAATGTGATCGAGCGAATGGGTTTAGAGGCTCGCCTCAAATTGATGCAAACGCTTGTAGCGGATGTCACTGTGCGAGACATAGTTTATAAGGCCAAACTTACCTTTCGTGGGCGTCCGGTCTTCGGAAGTCATGGCATCGCTGCGGATTTTGCTGCAAAAGCGACTACCTATTTCACCGATGCGGTGGTGATGGTCGCAGTCGGCCTAAGTGAGGGATTGAGATCCATGGGGCCGATACCGGATCGAGACAAACATCCGTTGCTGATCACCGGCACAGCCATTGGATCATTTGGGTTTGAGTTCGAGCTACCCAAGACTGACACAGACGGTGCGCAAAACGAGCTGTTCCCTAAAGCAAGCAAAACCGAAGATGCGCTGGAGAAAATGCAGGCGCTGTTTCGTTTAGCTGCGGAAGGCAGCGACGATCAGGTTGCGGAAATAGTGGAAGAAATACATCCCAGAGCGGTTGGAAAGGTGGCTGAGTTTCTTGAATATGTCGTTCAGCAGGATGCTTTGTGTGGTTTGGAGTTTAAAAATCAGCACTTTAGGTACCACGACATCGCACAGCTGAGGAACTCAGTTGCGCGTCTTCAGACTGAAAATATTAAAGAGACGAGCGAATCATTTATCGGCGAATTCCAAGGTGTTTTACCGGCGAGTCGAAGCTTTGAATTTAACTTAAGTGATCAAAAAGGCATTCTCAAAGGCAAGTTGGCAAAAGAATTTGATGATCCCGACTTGCTCAATCGAGACTGGTTACGTATACCTGCAAAAATTGAACTGAAAGTCATTCAGGTGGGGCAAGGGCGGCCTCGATATACGCTGATATCGCCACAATCAGTTAGCCACCGGGGCTAGGAGCAGCTCCAGCAGGTAGCGCATGGTTTCGTTAGCCC
>JANNYO010000150.1:0-3263 GCA_031410115.1 Rhodanobacteraceae bacterium
CACCGACGCTGCACCCGAGTCTTGCTGCGCGCCATAGACATTGTAAGGAAAGTTATTATCGGTCGCGACCCGATAAAACTGCCCGGTCGGCTGGTTGTACCAACTACTCCAAGTCGCGCCGTTGTTTAATGAAATCACCGCTCCTTGATCAGTGCCTAAAATTTGCCGCGCGGGATCCTGCGGATCAAGCCAGAGTGCATGGTAGTCATCGCCAGTCGGGTCGCCTTTTTGTGCAACAAAACTTGCGCCGCCATCGTCTGAGCGCAGCAGGATCGTATTCGGCACATACACCCGATCAGCGTTTTTTGGATCCACCGCCAGCTCGCCAAAATACCAGCCGCGCTGCCACAGCCGATTATCACCGTTGGCTAAATGCCAATGCGCGCCGGCATCGTCTGAGCGATACAAACCACCGCCCGGCTCGGCATCGACAATGGCATACACGCGATTGGGAAGTGCAGCAGATATGGCAAAACCGACGCGCCCAACGTGGGCGGGCAGGCCGGATTTTAACTGCGACCAATGGGCGCCGCCGTCGGTGGATTTATAAACCCCGCCGCCAGGGCCGTTTGAAGGCGGGTAGACACTCCAGGGCGTGCGCCGCGTTTGCCACAACGCCGCGTAAATGGTTTGACTGTTGCTTGGGTCGAAAGCCAGATCAACCGCGCCAGTGTCGTTATTTGGTCCCAAAATCTTTTGCCAATGCAGGCCACCATCGACGCTGCGAAAAACGCCGCGCTCGGAATTCGCACCGTATGGGTGGCCGAGGGCTGCGACAAAAACGCGGGCCGCATCATTCGGGTCGACCAAGATACGTGCAATCTGTTGGCTATTTTTTAGGCCAATGTGAGCCCAAGTTTTCCCCGCATCGCGCGAGCGAAACATGCCATCACCTTGAGAGATATCTGAGCGCATATCCGACTCGCCGGTGCCGACATAAATGGTGTTGGCATCCGATGGTGCGAGCGCTAGCGCACCAATCGCGCCGGTGGATTGCGCGTCAAAAATTGGTTGCCACGTGCGACCCGCGTCCAGGGTATGCCAAACGCCGCCGTTGACCGCGCCAAAATAAAATTCCTCGCGCCGACTCGGCGTGTCGCCGCCAGAAGGCTTACTCGGCACACCCGCTACCGCCAAAACCCGGCCACCGCGAAACGGCCCGATCGAGCGCCATTGCAGTGCGTTTAGCTGGGAAGAATGGAGCGCTACATCTCCAGGCTTTGGTGCGGCAATCGCGGTTGTGACGAGCACACTGGCGCTGCACAGCAGGGTCAATCGAAACAATTTCATGCTTAATCCTTTATCGAAAACTCACTATTCCAAACTTTCAAAACCAAGCGCAGCTCGCGCGACGCCAGCGTCAACCAACGACCGCATTGCCGACAATATCGCGCTCCGCCATGGCGCTCGCTTCTAATTCTTTCAGCCGTGCGGCGTAATGTTTTAACGCAATGTCACGTACGCTGATCGGCTGCCATTCGGGCACGGGGTACGGTCGTGCGGCGTCGTCAACACCGACAAACACCAACACGCAGTGTGTGGTTTCGCGCACCTCAGAAGATTTTGGGTCGCGTGCCGACACGTCGACGGCAATGTGCATACTGGTGCGCCCGGTCATAATAATTTGCGCCGCGACATCGACGACATCGCCGATTCGGATTGCTTCTTTAAAGTGAATGCCGCCGACGTAAGCGGTGACGCAGTAGCGCCCACACCAGCCGCTTGCGCAGGCATATGCGGCTTGGTCGATCCACTTCATCACCTGCCCACCGTGCACTTTGCCACCGAAGTTGACATGCTGGGGTTCGGCTAAAAATCTTAAGGTTAGGCCGCGCCGTGGGGTGCAGTCTGGGTTGGCGTTGGCAGGTACATTCTGGCTTTCACTCATAAATTATTCGCCGGGTGGATTAACAGTGGTGGGCAAGCTTAAGTCTCGCCGGATTCAAAGCCCAGCCATAGCCCGCGCCGCCGCCACCCCGCTGGCCCAGGCCATCTGGAAATTATAGCCGCCTAAATGCCCGGTCACATCCAGCACTTCGCCAATAAAATACAGCCCCGCAACGCGGTTGGATTGCATCGTACTGGACGATATTTCACGCGTATCGACGCCACCCAAAGTGACTTCAGCCGTGCGATAGCCTTCACTGCCACTGGCTAAGATCGGCCACGCGTCTAGGTGCTTGATTAGACTTGCCAGCGTCGCTTTGCTGCATTCGGCAAGCTTAGTGTGCGCGCCGATTGCCGCGCCATAGACTTCGCTAAAGCGTATGGCAAAGCGTTTTGGCAGCACCTCACTCAGCCAATCGCTCACACTCAGGTGGCGGCGGTTGGCAAGTGCAAGTGCCAGCGCAGCCGCAGCACCCTCGGGCAATAAATTAATCCGCAAGGGCGCGCTGATTCCCGCTTGCCAATACGATGAAATTTGTAAAATTGCCGGCCCGCTCAAACCCCGGTGGGTAATCAACAGCGCATTGCTGAATTCGGTTGCACCAACGCTGGCGCGCACTGGCAGTGCGACGCCAGAAAGTTCCGCGAACTGCTCGGAATAGCTGCCGCTGAGCGTTAATGGCACCAAGCCTGCGCGCGTCGGCAGCACGGTGTGGCCGAACTGGCGCGCAAGTTCATAGCCAAAGCCGGTTGCACCCATCGCCGGAATGCTCAAACCGCCGGTCGCGACGGTTAAATTTTTACAGCTAATCGTGCCGATACTGCTGGCGATTGAAAAGCCAATATCGCTGCGACTGACGTTTTCAACTGCAACCGATGTGTGTATTTTCACGCCCGCCGCATCGCACTCATCGGTTAGCATCCGAACAATCTGTTTGGACGAATCATTGCAAAATAATTGCCCCAATTCTTTTTCGTGATAGCCAATGCCGTGCTTTTCCACCAGGGCGATAAAGTTTGCTGGTGAATAGCGCGCCAGCGCAGATTTGCAAAAATGCGGGTTTGCAGAAATAAAATTCGCTGGGCTAGTGCCGGTATTGGTGAAATTGCAGCGGCCGCCGCCGCTCATCAATATTTTTTTGCCAACGCGATTGGCGTGCTCAAGCACGATCACCTTAAGCCCCGCATGGCCTGCGGTGAGTGCACACATCAACCCGGCAGCACCGCCACCGATGATGGCGACGTCAAAGTCAGCCGCCACGCTCAAGCTGACTCATCTGCCGTGTCGCCTGTTCGGCGAGACTCATCTGCCGTGTCGCCTGTTCGGCGAGACTCATCTGCCGTGTCGCCTGTTCGGCGAGACTCATCTGCCGTGT
>JANNYO010000151.1:0-2444 GCA_031410115.1 Rhodanobacteraceae bacterium
GGCACCACCGCGTTTTGCCGCGCGCGCCGGCATGCGCACGTCGGTGATATTCGGCGTTAATTTAACGATGACGGGAAGTGAACAATACTTTTTACACCAGCGCGTCACCATTTCGACATATTCCGGCACTTGCCCAACCGCCGCACCCATCCCGCGCTCGGGCATGCCGTGCGGGCAGCCAAAATTAAGCTCAATGCCATCCGCGCCGGTCGCTTCAACCAGGGGCAACACCGTGCGCCAGCTGCTTTCATCGCAGGGAAACATCAGCGATACAATCATCGCGCGGTCCGGCCAGTCCTTCTTAACTTGGGTAATTTCGGCTAAATTAATCTCTAAACTGCGGTCTGTTATGAGCTCAATATTATTAAAACCAATCACCTCCCGGTTTTTGCCGTAGTGTGCGGAGTAGCGCGAGGAAACATTCACCAGCGGTGGGTTTTCGCCCAAGGTTTTCCACACCACGCCACCCCACCCAGCTTCAAAAGCGCGAATAACGTTGTAAGCCTTGTCCGTCGGTGGTGCCGAGGCCAACCAAAATGGGTTGGGTGCTTTAATTCCAGCAAAATTAACACTTAAATCGGCCATTACACTGCCCCGCAGAGTTTGCTTAAATCCGCATGGATCGCGCGCGCAGCGAGCTTGCCGTGCTGCACCGCTTGCACGGTTAAATCTTGCCCAGCCGCAATGCAATCGCCACCGGCATAAACCCCTTCAAGCTGAGTGCGAAACTGCGCGTCGACTTGAATTTTGTCGGCATCTAACGCCACGTTTAAATCACCGGGTGCCAAGGTTTGACCAATTGCAGTGAAAATGGCCTCTGCCGCAAGCTCAAAACTTTCGCCGGTAGACTGAATTTTATCTTCCACCATATGCGTTCTTTCAAAGCGCATGCCACGCACCAACCTGGCGTCATCAAGCAACACCTGCTGCGGCTTCGCCCAAGTTTTGATGCGCACTTGATGCGCCTTGGCAATATCTTGCTCATGGTTGGTCGCCGACATCGATTCAACGCCGCGCCGGTAAACCACCGTCACGTCTTCACAGCCCAACCGCGAAATTTGCACCGCCATATCAATTGCGGTATTGCCTGCGCCAATAACCAGTGCAGTTTTTGGCACTGGCAATTTGCTTAAATCACTTGCTTGGCGCAAGTGCGCAATATATTCCACCGCCGGCATTAGTCCGGGTGCATCAGCACCGGTTAAACCCAAGGCGCGGCTAGCACCCAAACCTATCGCTAAAAATACCGCAGAATAGTCTGTCGTCAGCTGCGTCAGCGACAGGTTTATTCCGAGCGTCTGCCCCTGTTGAATGACAATGCCGCCCGTTTTCAATAAAAAATCGACCTCGCTCTGGGCGTAATTATCGGTCAATTTATACTTAGCAATGCCATATTCGTTTAAACCACCTGGTTTAGGCAAAGACTCAAATATCACCACATCATTGCCCAATATGGCTAACTCATGCGCACATGCTAAACCCGCTGGCCCGGCGCCGACGACGGCAATTGTGCGGCCGGTTGATTCCGCGCGCGTAAACGGATGCACCTCAAAACTCATATGATCTATCGCGAAACGCTGCAACAACCCTATTTTAACCGGCACGCCTTCGGCATCGTGATTGCGCACGCAGGCGTCTTCACATAAAATCTCGGTCGGACAAACGCGTGCGCAGCTGCCGCCTAAAATATTCTGCTGCAATATTGATTTTGCCGCACCGTTAATATTTTCCGTGGCGATATTACGAATGAAACTCGCAACATCAATTTCCGTCGGGCATATACGCGTGCAGGGTGCGTCATAACAATATAAGCAGCGTTCTGATTCAATTTGCGCTTGGCGTGGGTTTAACGCGGGTGCTAAATCTGTAAATTGTGCAGTCAGCGTGGTGTTATCTAAGTATGCAGAATTAAGGTGTTTCAGGGGTTTGATCATATGAACTACAAAATTGGGTTATTGGGAAACAGTCAGGTTCACTGAGTTTACTTAGTTTTTTCCAGCATGTTAATTTCAACAGATGCCGATTTCTCGTTGATGACCCCAGTGACTATGTAAACTTCATCAGGTTTGAATGTAAATTCTAATGATTCGCATTTTTTAAAATCTTTTCTAATCAAGTCTAAAATAGGCGCGCCGTTGTGCGTTTCAGCGCATATTTCTATACTTGCTGGACGATTTGCTGGAACAAGTCGCCGGTAAGCGTAAGGCCGAACCCCTAAACCCTGCCCATAGTTCTCTTTAACCGTCAAATTTAATGCGTTGAGAATTTGCTGGGTGCCGAACTTATTTAAATAGAAAAAATGTGCGCGGGTCGCTCCGTCAGATTTAATCGTATCTTGCACGGTTGCCACTTTTACCGGCACACCATTCTTATCACCGTTAAAGTTTGGGTTGGTAAGAATTGGCGCGCAGCCAAAACAGGCTAATACCAATATAGAAGTCATA
>JANNYO010000152.1:0-17393 GCA_031410115.1 Rhodanobacteraceae bacterium
AACCGCTGCCTCTGAAATTTATGCCGCCGCGCGCGCTGCCAGCGCGCATTTCATCGACCGGGAACCCGTGGCGGAGCTGATCGTGCTGGCCGCTGTGGCGCACGAGCATATGCTGCTGATTGGCCCACCGGGCACCGCAAAAAGCGCGATTGTGCGCCGCGTCGCGCGCAGTTTTGACGGCGCCTATTTCGAATATCTACTCGGGCGATTTACCGAACCCTCGGAAATTTTTGGGCCGATTGACCTTAAGCGCTTGCGCGAAGGGGAAGTCATTACCGAAACGCGTGGCATGTTGCCAGAAGCGCAGTTCGCCTTTTTGGACGAGATTTTTTTGGGCTCAACCGCGATTTTAAATACGCTTTTGGGGGTTTTGAATGAGCGCCGCTTTCGCCGGGGGCACAGTCATGTGGACTGTCCGCTGCGGGTGTGTGTCGCGGCGAGTAACACCATGCCCAGCGATAGCGCACTGCACGCTTTTGCGGATCGCTTTTTAATTCATGCCTTTATTGAGCCGGTGGCAGATCATCAGCTGGAGGCGCTTTTAACCCAAGGCCGCAGTGCTGAAACGCACGTTCAAGCCGCTGCCGCCAGCGTGCGCAGCCTGGACGAGATGCATGCGCTAGCGCGCTTGGTGGACATGACGCCTGCCCGCAGCGCGTTGGCGGCGGCAATTCGCACGCTGCGTGCGGCGGGCGTGCAGTTGTCAGATCGGCGGATCGTCAAAGCGCAAAATTTGATGGCTGCAGCGGCGGCGCTGGCCGGGCGCACACACGCGACTGAGGCCGATTTGTGGCCGCTGATTTACGTTCTGCCCAGCGCTGAGCAGCAGGCGCAGGCGCGGGAAGCGCTGAGTGAGGCGCTGAAACTGTGCGTGCATCCGCTGCTAAGCCATGCAAGCGAGGGCGCGGCGATGCAACCGCTGTCGCGTGTGCCGCGTCTTTTGGCAGCAGCGCAACAGCTGGACTACCAAAAGCGCACGCCGCTGGAAGCATGGCTGCGTGAAATTGATGCGAATTTTCCGCGTGAGTATTTGCCAGAAGCTCTAATAATTTGGCGCGAAAAAGCCACCGCCGCATTGCGCGAGTTGGCAAGTTGACGCCAGCGGCAGCCTTTGCCCCGCAATGGCGATTGCGGCCCGAGCCGCTCGCGATTGGCGCCGCAGTGGCGTGCACGAATGCGGCCATTACCGCCCTACACACGTGGCTGGAAAGTTTAACGGCACAGGATCGCGACGCGACTCGCGCACTGCATCTGCCCGGGCTGTCGATCGCATTTGCTGCGGCCCATACTTTGCCTTGGTTTGACCAGATTGCCTACGCCGGCCAATGCCCCGGTGCACCCGAACTGTGGCTGCCCACACACCTGGACCCAGGCCTGCCCGCAGAGCTTTTGGCGCGCGCGGTGATGCGCCATACCCGTTCCGCTTCGGCGTTGCTCTGGCATGCGCCGATGTGCACAGTGGCACTACCGTGAGCGCACCGATTGGCGCGCCAGCGGGCTTAGGTCGGCTGCAAAAGCTGCAAACGCGGCCGCCACATTTGCTGCGGCCCTGGCAACCTTGGCTGGCGGAGTTGGCGTTTGATGTGGCGCAGTATTTGGCCACCAGCGCCGGGCTGCTGGCGCCACTGTTTGGCGATCAGGATGCAAAAAACAGCCAATCTGATGCGTTCCCAGAGGGCGTGGGTGGCTTGGCGCGACGCGGTGACTACGCGCGCTTGCTAATGAGCGAATGGCTCATCGCCGAGGAAATGCCGGAGGAGTTTTTGCGCCGTGCCGCGATGCGCGAGCAGCTTTTTTTAGCGCCAGAAAGCGAGGTGGCAAAGACCAGCCCACGGCTGTTGGTACTGTTTGACACCGGGCCGATGCAGCTTGGCGCACCACGCTTGGCGCACCTGTGCTGGTGGATTGCGCTTTCGCGCCGCGCCGCCCAGAACAAGGCCCAGTTCAGTTGGGCCAGCGCGCAGCAGCCCGGCACGATTTTGTCGCTCAACGAGCCGACCGCGTTAACGGAGCTGCTGCATTTGCGCACGGTTGAATGCGTTAGCGTCACGCACTTACAAGACTGGGCTCAGCATCTTGCGGGCAACGATTACGATGAAATGTGGTGGATTGGTGCCAACGTAACGCTGTTTGACGTATTCGCCTCAGACGCTGCGCTGAACCCTAGACAGCGCGCGCTGCTGCAGCGCTTCAACTGCGTTTGCATCACCGAGCCGCTGAGTTTAACGGAGCGCCATTTGAAGGTTTCGCGCGGCAAGCTTACGGTCACGCTGGCGCTGCCAGAGCCAAAACTTGCGGCGCGCCTGCTGCGCGACCCGCTATCACACAGCCGCACCAGTGCCGCAACGCCAATAAGCGGTGCGTCACCAGCCACCGGGATTGCTGTCAGCAGCGTTCCCGGCGTTCTGTTTGGCCTCCAGCAAGTGCCGATATTTTCCGACGAGTCCAGCCACATCGCGATCGCACGTCTGGATGCCAGCCCGGTGGTGTTTGAGCTGCCCAAACGCGCCACAGCACATCTGGTGAAAGGGCGGCAGCCAAACTGTTTTGGTGACATTTTAGCCGCCACGCTGCAGCGCGGGCGCTTTGGGTGCATCACCCATCATGCGGGGCACTGGTACTTCAGCGACTTTGGCGGCCCGAAAAAGAGTCGCCCACAAATTTCCATTCGCAGTGCTAGCGTTGCCGAACTTTCGCTGCCACTTGGCACCAGCACTTGGCAGTGTGCGCTGGATTGCAACGACGGCTGGGTTTATGTGCTGGACCGCGCGCATCGGCTTTATGGGTTTCATCTGGACACGCTCGGAAAGTTTTCTGAAGCTTTGTTTGCCTCTGCCAACAAAACGGGATTTTCGCCGGCCCAGGCGCCAGAGCAAATTCAGTGCGGCGTGTTGATCGCGAGCAATGTTTTACGGCTGATGCGCGACCAACGATGCGCCATAATCGTGCTGCGACAGTTCGACAGCATGGTGTGCACGCAAGTGTTGGATGGCAAGCTGCACGGCAAGCCGTTCAACTTTAGCTCGGTTGCACCGAATGCTCAGGTGTTTCAGCCCGTCGAGTGGCTGAATCAACGCGGCGGCGCACTGCTAACGGTAAATTCACAGACCTTCACGCTTCACTACATCGCAGGGGCGCAGCCGCAAACGTCCACTCTGCGGATATCGAGTGCGCACACTGCGCTGGGCCTGGTTGTTCCTGCGGTTGATTCACACAGCGCGCCGCTGTTGGCCTATCACGTGGGCAATGCTTTTGGCTTTTATGATTTTACCGCTGCGCCTAACGACCAGTGCATCGCACCGAGCATCAATGCCTTTGGCGAGATTGCCTGTGCCTGCGTAAGCCCAGACGGACAGGTGATCGCATGGATCACGCACGGCCGCGATTTGTATGTGTATTCGCTCAAATTCAAGGCGTACATTTTGCACGCCAAGGGCCTAGGGAAAACGTCATGACCGCCTACCTGCGTGAGCCCACCGCCACGTCGGCCGCGCACGACAATGATGCCAGGTGCGCGCCAAAACCCAGCCTGTTTGGTGGTGCCAGCGTGTTTGGTGGTGCCAGCCTGTTTGGTGGTGCCAGCGTGTTTGGCGCATTGGCGGAAATGGCGAAAAGTGTTGTGAGCAGCGGCAAAGATTGGCTGTTCAAATCAGCGAAAGCCAGCACAAAAACGATCAATGGGCCAGAGTCAACTGCCGACACCGTCAAGCCTACACATTCTGCCCGTGAACTGCTGACGCGCGCGATTAATTTTATCGGCGTTAGTCGCTTGATGGGCCTTCAGCACGCCGCGTTCTTATCCAAGATGCTGCGCGATTTTGATAGTGGCAATTTTTCCGAAGCGCTGCGCCGCGCGATTCCGCTGGGTGGCGGCGCCGAGCCGGGCGCGAACTCAGCGCAAAAGCTCGGTTTTTTACGGCCCCAACACGGGCTTACATGGACCAGCGGTATCGCAAGCGCGATTGGTGTGTCGCCAGAATTTGTCGGCTATTTAGCCGAGCGCTATCGCGCGTGTTTTCGCGCATTGGATCAGGCTGGACGAATCGAAGAAGCCGCGTATGTCTTGATTGAGCTGTTGCGCGAAACCGATGAAGACATTGAGTATTTGGCTCGCCACGGCGCGTTTTACAAAGCCGCCGAATTGGCACAAGCGCGCGCGCTTGCACCTGCACGCGTGGTGCGGCTTTGGCTGCTAGCGGGTGAAAAAACGCGCGCGTTGCGCCATGCGCGCGTGACGCGGTGCTTCGCGGCGGCACTGCAAATCTTGGCTGATCGGCCCGAGATCGCGTCAACGCTGCGGCTGGAGTGGGCCCAAGGCTTAGCCGCCGCGCATCAATACGCCCAAGCCGTGGCGGCGATTTGGCCCGCTGTGCACGAGCGCGGGCGCGCGAAAGCGTGGCTAGCCCAGGCGAAATTGCAAAATCACACGCTAAAACCGCAGCTCATTGCGTGTGAGCTAGCGCTTGACAGCGACAGCTTGAGCGAACTTGCGCCCGCGCTCAACGCCTTGTTGGACGACGCAAGTGAGGCTGGAGCACTCGAGCGCGAACGCTTCGCTTATTTTTTACTGAGTGGGCGTGCCAACGTCGCAACCCAGCGCGTTGCGCCAGCCCTGATTCGCGCCCTGCTCGCGGATTTTTCACGCGCCACCCTGCCCGCAGACGCGGTATTGCTGCATCAGCTGGAAAAACACGCGCAGGACCCACTTTGGAACGCAGACCGGGCGCGCGGTGAACTATCGGAGCTGCGCGCATCGCTGCGCACACGCAGCGCGCCCCTGGAAGTTCGCGCAGCGCTATCGCCAGAGCAGCTTATTTTTGACGTACTCGCGCTGCCGAATCGCCGCTATTTGGTGGCCTTGGGCGACGCCGGCGCAGTCTTAGTGGGCGACAACGGCCGCAGACTGCACTACTTTAAGTCGCCAGCGCATCAGCTGATTAGCGATACCGGAAGCCAAAGCGCCGGAAGCCGAAGCGCGGGCGCAAATGGTGCCGGCGGACTGCGCGTAATTGCGCTCGCACACCGACAAACTAGCCCCGGCTTAAGTACGTCGAACGGACACAGCCGGCGCGTTGATTTAGCCATACTGGATTTGCACACACGTACCGAGTTCGTTTGGTGCAGCACAGTGCTCAGCAGTTTTGCGCGCCGTTTTGACGGCCAACTGTGGGTCGTTGGCGTGCAGCGCTCACTCATGGTGATTGATGTGCCATGCAGCGCCGAGCACAAAGCATTTGAGGCGATTTGGCATGTGGGCGAGCTGCCCGGAAACGTTGACGTCATCGATTTAAATGCAACAGCTCTGCGGCTACTGCTTGTGCACCCAGTGCCACCGTCGTTCACTGAAGCTGCGCGCGTGGAACGCCACGTGTTTGAATACCGCTGGCCCGAACTGAGCTTGGCAAAACGCCACGTATTGCAAGATGTACCGCCGCAAGTGTCCGCAGCTTTGCACCCAGCAACGTTTTTTTTCGACGCGCGCGGCCCGGTTTTTTATGTGCACGACGCGCAGCAGCCATTGGCTGCCCAAGCTGAAGCCTCTAAAGCTGTGCATCTGCCGCACCAAATACGCGCGTTTGACCACCGCGCGCCCTGGCGCGTGTATTTTCCGGTAATCCACACCGCCGCTGGCCCAAAAGAAGGCGCAAACGCAGGCCAAAACGCTGGCTTTGACGCACGCGCTAGTCACATCGCCCCAGCCAACGCGATCACCCACGCCAGCAGCTGGCTAGCACTGCAATTTGTCGCGGCCAACGTTGCTACCTCCGATGCCAACCGCGCCGAAACAGGGTGGGCAAGTTCTGATGCCACAACCGACAGTGCGGTGGAAGAAACACCAACCTTAAGCTACCTGTTTGATCTGGAAAGCCATAAGCCACTAATTATCTTTGCCGTAACAGGCGCGCTGCCAACGCTGACGGGCGATGCCGACAACGCATTTTGTCTGCTCGGCAATGAGGTGATCCACGTCAGCCTTGAAAGTGCTCAGGTGCGGCGTTTTTCGATTTGACCGCGTGTGCGTGGCTTACCGTGGCGTTTTGGCATTTCGAATCCAAGGCCAAGCTCGAAAAAAATTTCTATCAAGGCTTATGTAACATCGCCCACAGCAATCACGCCAGCTCTAACCAACGCCACATCTCCGATGAATATCCCGGCTTTACGCACAATCGCGCGACGTTTCAATTCCCGACGTTTATTTTCGGTCACCTCGCTGCTTTTTCTTGCAGCAGTGCCCGCCTTCGCGTCATCAAGCTATCAGCCGGTTTTGAGCTTGGACTGTGCGGGCGCGAAATTTGTGGTTGATGCCCGCCCGTTTGCGCAGAATGTCGCAGGTAGTTCTAATGTGGCGCTGCGCTATCGCTACCGGGGCCGGGTGCTGGGCGCGGTGAACTACGAGCGCTATTACCAAAACCTTGCCGCGCTGTATGCGCCGGATGCCGCACAGGCGCGCGTATTTGGGCTGAAACTCGCGCTCGATGGGGGTGCGCAATTCGGCGGCGCGACTGAATCAGGCGATACGCTGTATCTGGCGCCGGCGGCATTCACGCGGGCTGAATTTAATGCTTTGGGCGCGTGCATTGCCAGACTAGAAAACAGCATTCGCGCGGCATTTCGCAGCACAGTGATTCGCAGTAAAACGCTACTTGGGCTGATGCGCACCGAATCGGCGCTAGGCCTACACGGGATTGCCCGGCTGATTTATCGTGATGCGCCGATCAAAGCGGTGTACACGGGCGGCGGATATATTTTTGTCGTGCAATCGGATGGTCAAGTGTGGCTACGCAGTAATTTCACCGCAAACAATCCAGCGGAGGCGGTGCAACTTGGCAGCTGGACGAGTAGTGGCAGCGCAAAAGCGGTACTCGAACTCAAGCGTAGCGTGCAGTTTCAAGGCCAGTCGTTTGATGTGGCTACTCTGAAAAGCCTGACAAGCGCACAGGGCAGTTTGGCAAAACAGGACTTTGTTTGGCGTTTGCGCTAGTTAACGGTTGCTGCGATTCATCGATTCAATCGCAGAACGAACCGCTTGATCGCGTGTTTCCGAGGGTGTGCGCCGCTGCTCATGGGCAATAAGTCGCTTCATTTGCGCGTTGTCATTAAAACACCGACGCAGAAGCGCTGCTTCGTCAGGGGTCCAATTTAATAATCGAGTTGAAAACCGATTTTGTCGCGGAAACCAATGAGATGTTCGGGCAATGATTTTTTCGGTTTTCGGTTTTGTCCGATCAGTTAAACTTGTATGGCTTCACACAATGGCCCATCGCAACACGAACCATTAAGGCACAAGGAAAATTTTTCCTGATTAGCGTTAATCCTCAGTAACACCAAATCGTCATTCCCGCGAAGGCGGGAATCTAGGGTTGACGCAAAGGCAGCTGATTGTGGCAATGTTTCAAAAGCCTGAATTCTCGTTTCCGTAAGCTTCGCTCTAACCAATTTCTGTCGTCACCGCCCCTGGATCCCCGCGTTCGCGAGGATGACGAACCAACTGCTGAGGAATAGCGCCAATCAGGAAATTTTTTGGGTGCTTAGGTGCGCCACGACACGCGGGCGGTTAAACCAACAACGCCACCGGCGGCGAAAGCGCCAACGCCAACGCGCGTTTGGCAAATGCCTTATCAAAGCTCAGCAGCGCGGTACAACGCGCGCTTTTCGCGTGGTGTAGGGCGTCACTAAAATCAAGCCCCTGCCGATAGGCGTCTATCGCTGCCAATACTGCTGCGCGATCCTCCACTGTGATGTGCGCAATGCCGACTAAGGCGTTGAATACGTTGGTGATTTCAGCACGCGTCAGTTTATAAAAACCGCGCATGACCCATTCAAACTCAAGTATGACGGTGACGCTGATAAAGCGCCGTTCGGTCATGGCGAACATCGCGCCGGGCGCTGCTTGACGGACTGTGGATCATCCGAATCGTCGATGAAAAATCGCGCCAAAACATTGGTATCTAGGCTTTTCATAGCAGTGGTTTTGCCAGCATCGCAGCCGCGTCGAAGTCGTCCAAGCTGCGCTTCTTGCCGCTAGCGCGCACTTTAATCATGCCTGCCAGACTGCTCAAATCCACCTTCGGCACGGCGCGCAGCACGGTTAAATTCAAGCCATCGCTGAGCTCTACAAGCTGCAACGATGCGCCGGTCGACAATCCTAGTCGGTGCCGCACGGCTGCGGGCAACACGATTTGCCCTTTCGATGAAACACGCACGGTAGACATTTATCGCTCGCAAAAAATGGGTCAAAGTGGAACTATTTCCTGCACAGTACCCTGGCTTACGCAGTAAGACAATGCGGCGACGCAAAGATAACGTTTAGACGGTGCGCGGAAGTTGAGTGATTGCGCGGTGAGCTCTTTGCTATTCTCGTCGGCCCGGAATTTTGACGACTTTGCCATGCTTAGCAGCAACGATGTGCGCACCACCTTTATTGAATACTTCAAATCCAAGGGCCACCGCCACGTGGCGTCAAGCTCGCTGGTGCCGGGCAATGATCCGACGTTGCTGTTTACCAACTCGGGCATGGTGCAGTTTAAGGACACGTTTTTAGGCGCTGATGTACGCGACTACACGCGTGCGGTGTCGTCCCAGCGCTGTGTGCGCGCGGGCGGCAAGCACAATGATTTAGAAAACGTTGGCTACACCGCGCGCCACCACACCTTTTTCGAGATGCTGGGTAATTTCAGTTTTGGCGACTATTTCAAGCGCGATGCAATCCACTTTGCCTGGGAATTATTGACTGACGTTTATAAATTGCCGAAAGACAAATTGCTGGCGACGATTTATCAGGAAGACGATGAGGCATTTGCGATTTGGACTGACGAAATTGGCCTGCCGCCGGAACGCGTGATTCGCATTGGCGATAATAAAGGCGCGCGCTATGCCTCGGATAATTTCTGGCAGATGGCGGATGTGGGGCCGTGCGGCCCGTGCTCGGAAATCTTTTTTGACCACGGTGCGCACATTGCTGGCGGCCCGCCCGGCAGCCCGGATGAGGACGGCGATCGCTTTATTGAAATCTGGAATAACGTTTTTATGCAGTTCGAGCGTTTCTTGGTGTCCGAGGAGCGTTTTGAGCTTGAATCTGACGCGCTGGCGGGCAAAGTAGCGGCTGAGAAGCGCGGCAAAATTGGTCAAGTCACGCGCGAGCTGGGCAAATTCCGCCTGAGTATTTACGATCAAAAGCCGCTGCCGAAACCCTGCGTGGATACCGGCATGGGCCTAGAACGCTTGGTCGCGGTGCTGCAACACGTGCACTCGAATTATGAGATTGACTCCATCGCCGCCTTAGTCAATGCCGCAGCGGTTGCCACCCACACCACCGACTTGAGCAACCCTAGCCTGCGCGTAATCGCCGATCATATTCGCGCCTGCGCTTTTATGATTGTCGACGGCGTTTTACCTAGCAACGAAGGCCGCGGCTATGTGCTGCGCCGGATTATTCGCCGCGCCCTGCGGCACGGTTGGCAGTTGGGGCAAAAGGGCGCTTTCTTCCATCAAATCGTCGCCGAACTGGTGCGGCAAATGGGCGTTGCTTACCCGGAACTGGCGGCAAAACAGGGCTTGGTTGAGAAAACCTTGGCCGCTGAAGAAAAACGTTTTAGCGAAACGCTTGATGGCGGCATGAAGGTTCTGGATGGCTATATCGACGCCTTGGCGGGCAGCAAAACTATCCCTGGCGAGCAAGTCTTTAAACTCTACGACACCTTTGGCTTTCCCGCCGATTTAACCGCCGATATCGGCCGCGAAAAAGGCTTGAGCATTGACGATATTGGCTTTCAAAAAGCGATGGATCAGCAGCGCGAGCAATCCCGCGATGGCTCGAAATTTAAGCTGGGATTTGCCATTACCGCCGAACAATCGGTAGGCTTAGCCGCCACCGAATTTCGCGGCTATACCGAGCTTGAAACTACTGGCACACGCGTGCTGAAAATTCTTCAAGGTGGACTAGATGTTAGCGAGCTAACCAACGCAGATGATGCCGTGGTGATTCTAGATCGCACGCCCTTTTACGCGGAAAGTGGCGGGCAAGTCGGGGACACCGGTGAGTTAGATCTGGTCAATAGCGATGGCAGTGAAAGCCGCTTTATCATCACTGACACGATTAAATTAGCCGGGACGTTTTTTGGTCATGTCGGACACTTGTCAACCGGCGGACTGAAACTAGGCGATAGCGCGCACGCGGTCGTCAACCCACGCCTGCGCGGATTCACTCGGGGCAACCACTCGGCGACGCATTTAATGCACGCGGCGCTGCGCTACGTTTTGGGCGATCACGTGGCGCAAAAGGGCTCGCTGGTCGACCCAGAACGCTTGCGCTTCGATTTTAGCCACTTCCACCCGGTCACGAAAACTGAGCTGCGCCAAGTCGAGCGCTTGGTGAACCGCGAAATCCGCGCCAACAACCTGGTCAGCAGCGACGAGATGCACTACGACGACGCGATCAAAGCCGGCGCAATGGCGCTATTCGGCGAAAAATACGGCGATCGCGTGCGGGTGCTGGGCATGGGCGCATTCAGCACCGAACTGTGCGGCGGCACGCACGTCAGCCGCACCGGTGATATCGGCATGTTCAAAATCACCAGCGAGTCCGGCGTTGCTGCGGGCGTGCGCCGGATTGAAGCGGTCACCGGCGAAGGTGCGACCCTGGCGATTGAGTTAGACGATGATCAGCTGCGTGACGCGGCGAGCCTGCTGAGCGCAGCACCACTGGAGCTGGCGGCAAAACTTAAACTGGTGTTAGCGCGCGAAAAAGAGCTGCAACACGAGCTCGACCGGCTGAAAACGAAAGCAGCGGCGGCGCACGCGGCGGAACTGGCAGCGGCCGCGCATGAGGTTTCGGGCATTAAAGTCGTCAGCGCCCGAATTGAGGGTGCGGACGTCAAGACCCTGCGTGAAATGTTAGACAACTTGAAATCACGCTTGCCCGATTGCGCGGTGGTGTTGGCCGGCACAGCGGACGGCAAAGCCAGCCTAATTGCGGGCGTGCACGGCGCAGCATTAGCCAAACTGAAAGCAGGCGATATGTTGGGCGCGGTCGCCACACAGATTGGCGGAAAAGGCGGCGGGCGGCCCGATATGGCGCAGGGCGGGGGCGATGATTCGCCCGCTTTGATTTCCGCGTTGGCAAGCGTGGTGGCGTGGGTGCGCGCCAAAGTTTCTTGACTTGATCGTACGCGCCCCTACCAATACAGCCGCACTCCAAAACCAAAATTGCGTCCAGGCAAGGGCGCGAATTCTTTCAAGAACGACGTGTGTGTGCGCGCGAGTTGATCGGTGGCGTTGCGCACCCGAAAATACACCTCTGTCAGTAGCGATTCATCGCGGTTAGCAAAACTGCGCGTCGCATCAAAATCAATGCGGGTGTAGCCTGCGGTCAGGGTTTCCAAAGGCGCCACGTCGCGCTGTTTGGCGTAGCGCATAACGCCCAAATTGGCATGCCATGCGCCGCGATCCCAATTTAAATTGCCGCCGAAGCGCTGCGGCGCAATGCGCGGTAAGTTTCCGCCCGCGTCAAGCGAGGCATTGACCGTATCAAATTGTAAGCTAGCTTCTATTTGTCCGATCTCAGCCGATTGCATCAGCGTGGTTGTGGCATTCGCCTCAAAGCCGTTAAATCGCGCGTCCCCTTGTGTCCACAAGCGCACTGGCAGGTCATCAATGACTTCGTCAATGGCGCGTTGATAGATGAAATTATCGTAGCGATTGCTGTAGGCGCTGAGCGACGCGTGCGCGCGCTCGCCATGATAGTGCACGCCGATCTCGAAGTTATTCGCAGTTTCTTTGCGCAAATTTGCATCACCAATCTCAAATGACTGGGTGGCGATATGCGCGCCATCACTGAATAATTCTTCTGCCACCGGGGCGCGCTGGGCACGGTCAAAGTTACCGCTCAATTCCCAATAGTTGCCCGCATCTCGATCACTCAGTGCGTAGGCACCTAACAAAGAAAGGCTGGTTAGATTGTCCTGGCGTTTTGGCTTGCCGACCGAATCAATGCTGACGCGATCAAAGCGCAAACCCACGTCGGTGTGCCAGGCACCGCTTTCGATATGGTGCAGGCTGAACAGGCCGATATCTTTGCTTTTAGAAAACGGCACAAATGCTTCTACACCGATGGCTTTAAAATCCGTGCTGTCAAAGGTCAAACCAAACGCACCTTTACCCGCTGCAATAAGCGGCGCGTGCACCGCTTCAATGCGCAGCAAATTGCTCTGCACATCGAAAAGCGTGCCCGCTTCGCCACCCTCGATTTCGACGTGCTGATAGTCGTTATTGCCAAAGCGTAGCTCGACTTGCTCGATCCCGTCGAACGGTGCAAAAACGGCGGCGCTTAAGTCGATGCGATTTTGCTTTAAGTCAATCCGCACACCTTCGTCGGCGGCACTGGTGTTTGCCACCGCCGCCGGGTTCAGCGGTGAGATTCCTGCAAGCAAAGGGTTCGCCACCTCTGCCTCAGGGATGCCATACAGCGCGGTGTAACGACTTAGGCTAAGGCCAATGCGCGCGGCATCGCCAAAATAGCTGGCACTCACCGCACCGTTGCGGCTGCGCAACGATGTACCCGCAAGCGACGCATCTTGGCCTGGAACATCATAGTTGTCCTGATTGCGATACACGCCGTCGGCATGCAGCATCCACGCGCCGGACGCGACTTCGGTGCCCGAATCTACGCGCACGGCGCCCAGTCTTTGATTCGACACCGTATCGCCACCGAGGTCGCTGCGCCCGGTAAATCCGAGCGTTGCGCGCTCAGGCAAACGCCCGTCCGCGATATTGACCACGCCACCAATTGCACCCGGCCCGTACAGCAAGGTCGATGGCCCCTTCAGCACCTCAATTTGATCGGCAAGAAAGGGCTCGATTGACACCGCATGATCGGGGCTAAAAGTGGAGGCGTCCATGCTCGAAATACCGCTGCTTAGAACCTGCACTCGCGATCCTTCCAGGCCACGAATAATCGGGCGACTGACACCGGCACCAAAAAAAGAGCCCTGCACGCCAGGCAGGTGCTCAACTGCCCCACCCGCCTGCGCGCCAGCAAGGTCGGTCAAGCGTTTGCCGCTTACCACCGCGACCGGCTGTGCGGTTTGATCCGCGCGCTCACCCAAGGGCGAGGCAGTCACGACAATGGCGTCGAGTTTTTTCGCGTTGTCAGCGTCGGAATTCGCGGCAAATGCGTTAAAAGTGGTCAGCAGGGCTAGCGAGATGGCGATGGAAAGGTGCGTGCGCATAGAGGATTATGTTCCAAGTTAATTTGGAACACTATAACAATGCATTTTTGTTTGATCAAGCGTTTTGCTCTCCCTATAAGTCACATGCGGTGCCAATCGATGCGACATGAGGAATGGACATACCAGGCCCGTGGAATAAAAGCGCGCACTGAAAGTCAGCATAACGCCTCAGCGCTTTGAGTATCGTTGCAGCTAACTTTTGCAGTGAAAATGCGATGGCAGTCTTTGACGCCACAGCCTGAGGCCTCTTTGACGTTTGAGGCCAGACCCATGGATCAGCACCGCCCGCGCTTTATTGCCGTCGCAAAGTTTTTACCCAAATCGTCCCCACGCAAGTTGCTACGCAGCGTTTTCGGCTTGCCAGCGCAAAAACGAACTGAGATAAATTTAAGTCTCGCCGACCAGGCGACACGGGAATTAAGTCTCGCCGACCAGGCGACACGGGAGTCAAGTCAAAAAGATCATCCAAATTTTGCACAAGCCTCAACAACGCGGCAGAAATCCCAAGCCCAATTTTTGGAATTGGGGCCACAGGCTGACCTGGAAACACTGCGCGCTTTAGCGCAGCCTGCGAGTGATCCAACCGCCTGGCTGGCTTTGCAGCACGACAAGGCTTTACTTGCCGACGTTTACGGAAATTTCATTCCGTTCACGGAGCAATCCGGTCATCAGATCGCACTGCGGGGTGCATTGGGTGCTAACGCGCTGCGCCCAGACCGTGAAAGCGCGCTGCTTAGCGCATTTTTAGCGCGCGCAAAATCAACGCGTGCGGTGCCGGTTTTTTATCAAGCCAATGCAGCAACGTTAGCGGCGGTAAACTTGGCGGCGCTCAACAATGGTCGTAAACGCCCGTTCGTGGCATATAAATTGGGCGAAGAAGCGCTGTTGGCGTTGGCTGATTTTGATCTCGCCGCACCTGCTTACAGCGGCATTCGCTACAGCGTACGCAAGGCGGAAAAGGCCGGCATGCGTTTTGAATTTTGCGCAAAAGCCAATGCGGAGCTGTTGGCGCAGTGTGCTGCGATTAGTCAAGAATGGCTACGTGCACGCGGTGCGCGTGAGAAAGGTTTTTCGCTCGGGCGGTTTTACCCGCCCGCGTTGCTCGATATGCCCATGGCGCTAGTGTATTTGGGTGATGCAATGGTCGCGTTCGCCAACGTATTGCCGAGCGGTGATTGCAGCGTGTTGGCAGTTGATCTGATGCGCCATAGTGATCTGGCACCGCGCGGCGCAATGGACTTGCTGTTTGCAAAGCTAATCCTTTGGGCCAAAGTACAGGGTTTTCAGGATTTTAGTTTTGGCATGAGCCCACTAAAAGACGTCGCCACTTTGACTGATCGCCACACCCACCGGGGCAGCTGGCCAAAGCTTGCGCGATTGCTGGATCGCAAGGGCGAGCGTTTTTATAATTTTCGCGGCCTGCGCGCGTTCAAAGAAAAATGGCATCCAAACTGGACGCCGCGCTACATGCTCGTGCCGGCCCGTCGGCACGCCTTGCCCGCACTGATTGCCTGTACTTGGGTCATTTGTTTTGCGCCAAGCAAAACAATTGGATTAGGAAAGTGTTTTGCGCCAAGCAAAACAATTGGATTAGGAAAAGTGTTTTGCGCCAAGTAAAACAATTGGATTAGGAAAGTGTTTTGCGCCAAGCAAAACAATTGGATTAGGAAAGTGTTTTGCGCAACTCAAATTCCGGCACCGGTTGGCACCAAAGCACCATCTAAAGCGGTGCGCTCATCAAAGACAAAACAATCACCTTGGTAGTGCGCGGCACCGCAACGCTCAAAATACTTCAGAATTCCGCCGTCTAGTTGATGCACGTCGCGAAAGCCTAGCTGTTGCATGACGGGTGCTGCTTTTTCACAGCGAATTCCGCCGGTGCAAAAGGTAACGATTGGCATGTCTTGCCAGTCGCTGAGTTTTGCTTTGACCGCGTCCGGAAAGTTGCGGAATTGCCCGATGTTTAAATCCACCGCGCCCGCAAACGTGCCGCGTTCAAACTCAAAACGGTTGCGCGTATCGAGCAACACAAATGCCTTGCCGGCATCCATCCAAGCTTTCAGCGTTTCAGCACTCATGCGTGGCGCTGGATTTTGTGCCACCGACAGCTGGTGTAACGGCAAATTATTGACACCTAGCGGTACAATTTCACGCTTGAGCTTGACCTTCATGCGCTTAAACGGCTGATCAATCGAATACTGGCGTTTTTCCGCCAGCGCGGCAAAGCGGGCATCTAAACGCAGTGCGCTTAAAAAAGCAGCGATTTGCGATGCGGCCCCAGCCAAAAACAAATTGATGCCCTCCGGCGCAATCAGCACGGTGCCTTTGATATCCAGCGTCGCACAAAGCGCGCGAATCTCAATAACAGTTTCACTGGGGTTGTTGATGTCAACAAATAAGTAGGCGGCGATGTTTAGGATTTGCATATCGTTAGTTTACTTCAGCGACACAGGCAAGCTTGCGTTTGCGCATGCGGAAAAATTGGGAAGCATTTAGCTTACTTCTCGATGGTTGAATTCGATTTGCCAAACCGTAAATTTCGCATCTTTCAACCTAAATCGTTTCGCTATTCGGGTCATGGCGCGCGTATTGCGATCCAGAAAAAAGCAATTTCATCAATCGACTCCACGTGGGCGTCAGGGTAAAAACTGCTGCCAGCGAAGCGCCACCGTTGCCGTTCACCCTGAGCCTGTCGAAGGGTTGCCGTTGCGATTCGCGCCACGGCGCTTACCAAACCAGTACAAGTCACATTAAAAATCAAACAGCTGGGCAAACGTTTGACGGTAAAGCTAACCCCAACTGAGCTTTTGCCCATGCGGGTGAATGCCATCACTACACCAGATGACATGCCGCTGCATAATCCGTAAACTCCACTGCCCTTTCATCTAACCCGGCGCACCGGCAGGAACAAAACACCATGAGCAGCATTGAAGATCGCGTCAAAAAAGTCGTTATGAAGCAACTCAGCGTCAAAGAAGAACAGGTTACCGCAAGTGCTTCATTTGTTGACGATTTGGGCGCTGATTCGCTCGATCAAGTGGAGCTGGTGATGGAGCTGGAAAATGAATTTAACTGCGAAATTCCCGACGAAGAAGCGGAAAAACTGACTACCGTGCAGCTGGCAATTGACTACGTCAAAGCGCACGTTTCGTAAGTTCTAGCGCAATGTTTTAACCGCACGGCGAGTCCTTTGTTGGGCTCGCCGTTTGCATTTTGTAGACCGTACGGTTGCGTATCGCACTGGCAGATTTCGAGCTTAGGCTGGGCAACGCGACAATCAAGGACAATCGATTATGAGTAAACGACGCGTAGTCATCACCGGCATGGGTATTATCTCGCCGGTTGGCAATGACTTGACCAGCGCATGGGCGAATGTGGTGGCGGCAAAATCCGGCATTGGCGCGATTCCACACTTACAAAGTACGGAATTAGCCGTTAAGTTCGGTGGCCCGATCCGGGATTTTGATCCGGCGGACTACATCACGCCCAAAGACGTGCGCAAGATGGATCCGTTTATTCATTACGGTATCGCCGCCGCAACGCAGGCGATCAAAGATAGCGGTATCGAAATTACCGATGCCAATCGCAATCGGATTGGCGTTGCGGTCGGTGCGGGTATCGGCGGCATTCACGGCATTGAGGCTACCTGTGAAACCTATTTCAAACAGGGGCCAAAGCGCATTTCGCCGTTTTTCGTGCCCTCCACCATCATCAATATGGCGGCCGGGCATATTTCGATTTTGTTTGGCCTGCGCGGGCCAAATATTGCGGTGGTAACGGCGTGCACGTCCGGCACGCACAACATCGGTTTGGCCGCGCGCATGATTCAGTACGGCGATGCGGAGATGATGGTTGCCGGTGGCACCGAACACGGCACCACGCCAACCTCAATGGGCGGATTCATTCAATCGCGCGCGCTCAGTGGGCGTGTGGATGCGCCCGAACTGGCGAGCCGACCGTGGGATAAAGACCGCGATGGTTTTGTTTTAAGCGATGGCGCGGGCATTTTAATGCTTGAGGAATACGAGCACGCGAAAGCCCGCGGCGCGCGAATTTACGCCGAACTGACCGGCTTTGGTATGTCGGCGGACGCCAATCATATGACTGCGCCAACCGAAGATGGCTCCGGCGCGGCGCTGTCGATGGACAATGCGCTGCGCGATGCCA
>JANNYO010000153.1:0-2457 GCA_031410115.1 Rhodanobacteraceae bacterium
CAGCGGCGTTGCCACCGACGGCGTCAAACATTCCATCAACCCATTTGATGAAATAGCCCTCGAAGAAGCGCTGCGTTTGCGTGAACAGGGTAAAGCGACTGAAGTGATCGTCGTCACCGTCGGGCCGCAGGCATCGATGCAGCAGCTGGACTCGGGCTTAGCGATGGGTGCGAACCGCGCGATTCACGTCAAAACCGATCGCGCCATTCAGCCGTTAACGGCGGCGCGCGTTTTCTTAAAATTGATCGAACAAGAAAAACCAGATTTAGTCATTTTGGGCAAACAGGCCATTGACGATGACGCAAATCAAACCGCGCAAATGATCGCGGCACTGTGGGGCCGCCCGCAGGCAACCTTTGCCTCGAAAGTGGAAGCGAATGGCAGCACGCTGCGCGTCACCCGCGAAGTAGACGCCGGTTTGGAAACGCTGGATGTTGATTTACCGGCGGTGGTGAGCGTCGACTTGCGCCTCAATACGCCACGTTTTATCAAGCTGCCCGACATTATGAAAGCCAAAGCCAAGCCGCGCGCGGTTATTGAACTGGATTCCCTCGGCGTGGAGTCGGGTGATCATTTGACCTATGTCAGCTACGCCGCACCCATTAAACGCCAAAAAGGCGTGATGGTCGCTGACGTGCCTGCCCTGGTTGCTGCCCTCAAACAAAAAGGATTGCTGTAATGAGTAAAGTTTTGATCATCGCTGAACATGCAAACGGCAAACTCAACGCATCCACCGCTAAATGCGTGACCTGCGCGCTGAAATTTTCCCCGAGCGCAATTGACATTTTAGTTTTGGGCAGTGACGTTGCGCCTGCCGCCGCGCAAGCCAGCGCACTCCAAGGTGTCACGCGCGTGCTGACGCTTGCACACGCAGCGAATGCGCATGCCGTTGCGGCAAATTACACGCCACAAGTAATTGCTGCCGCCGCTGGCTACAGCCATGTGTTCGGCCCGTCGACGACGTTTGGCAAAGATTTAATGCCACGCGTCGCTGCACTGATGGGCGTCAGCCAAATCTCCGACATTATGTCGGTCACTGACAGCCACACGTTTCAGCGCCCGATTTATGCGGGCAATGCGATTGCCACGGTCAAAGCGCCTGCCGGTCAAACTGTCGTCGCAACCGTGCGCACCGCATCGTTTCCAGCAGTCACTAATGGCGGCGCTACCGCTGCAATTGACGCGTTAAATTGCGCACCTGAAGCGGTCAGCCACACTCGTTTTGTCGGCTTAGAAGCCGGTGGCGGCGAGCGCCCAGACTTACAAAGCGCCAACGTCGTGATCAGCGGCGGACGCGCATTGGCCAGCAGCGACAATTTCAAGTTGATCTATGACTTAGCCGACAAAATGAAAGCCGGCGCGGGCGCATCGCGCGCCGCCGTCGACGCGGGCTATGCCCCTAACGACATGCAGGTCGGACAAACCGGCAAAATCATCGCGCCGGGCTTGTACTTAGCCGTTGGCATCAGCGGCGCAATTCAGCACTTAACCGGTATCAAAGACGCCGGCACAATTGTCGCGATCAATAAAGACTCCGAAGCGCCGATTTTTGAAGTTGCCGACATTGGTTTAGTGGCCGATTTGTTTGTCGCGGTGCCGGAATTGATGGCGGCGTTGGGATAGCCGCACGATGACCATGACCACGAACACCCGCCTCGACAACACCTTCGCTGCACTCAAATCAGCCGGAAAAAAAGCGCTAATTCCCTTTATTACCTGCGGCGATCCGAACCCGGATTTAACCGTCGGCATCATGCACAGCCTGGTGCGCGCCGGTGCCAACGCGATTGAATTGGGCATGCCGTTTTCCGATCCGATGGCAGACGGCCCGGTGATCGAAAAAGCCAGCGAGCGTGCGATTGCCAAAGGCGTTGATTTGACCGAAGCGTTGCGCTGCATTACCGAATTTCGCCGAATTGATCAGCACACGCCGATTGTGATGATGGGATATCTCAATCCCATCATGCAGTTCCCACGCGCGGCATTTTTTGACGCCGCCAAAGCCGCCGGTGCCGACGCACTGCTGATTGTCGATTGCCCAATCGAAGAGTCTGCAAGCTTCAAAGCTGATCTAAACGCACGCGGCCTACAGCAAATTTTTCTGGTCGCGCCCACCAGCTCACCCAAACGGCGCGAGCGCATGGCAGAAAACGCCGAAGGCTTTTTGTATTACGTCAGTTTCGCTGGCATCACCGGTGCAACCCAGCTCGACCCAATTGCGGTCGGGCACGCCGTGCAGGCACTCAAAGCGATTAGCCGCGCACCCGTCGCGGTGGGTTTTGGCGTCAAAGATGCCGCAACTGCCCGCGCCATTGCCGAACACAGCGACGCCGTGGTGATCGGCAGCGCGCTCGTGGCGACCCTCGCCGGTGCTGTTGATGCTGCTGACGCCGATGCCCGGGTACAGGCGTTTTTGGCGCCGATTCGGGCGGCGTTGGGGTAGGTTTGATGGTTTAT
>JANNYO010000154.1:0-2104 GCA_031410115.1 Rhodanobacteraceae bacterium
TGAAAAATGGAACTTTCATAAGCGTATTGCTCTTAAGATATTGTCGCTGGTTGGCAAAAGCCCCACCACAATTTTACTGGGCGTTATGCTTTCTACCTATTTGATCAGCAATTGGATCAGCAATACCGCCACCACTTTGATGATGCTGCCGGTCGCGATGGCCATTTTGGCGCATTATCCTGATCGGCGTTTGCGCACACCGCTGATTCTGGCGATCGCTTATTCCGCGAGTCTAGGCGGCATGGGTACGCCGATGGGTACGCCGCCAAATTTGGTCTTTATGGCGGCATATCAACAAACGACGGGTAGCCGTTTTGGCTTTTTAGAATGGCTGAAAATTGGCCTGCCGCTGGTTGCGATCACACTGCCGATGCTGGCTTGGTGGCTGAGCCGGGGGTTGCGTGGCTCGCCCGCCGCAACATTGCCAGCACCTGGGCCGATCCAAAGCGTTGAAGTGCGGGTATTCGTGGTTTTTGCGCTGATCGCGCTGGCCTGGATTTTCCGTGCGGAACCGTTTGGCGGCTGGTCGAAACTCTTGGGCGTGCCGGGTGCAAATGATGCCGCCGTAGCCTTGGTTGGCGTGATCGCGCTGTGCCTGATTCCAGATGGACGCAATGACGGTCAAAACGGCCGCTGTTTGGATTGGGCGCGCGCCGAGAAAATTCCCTGGGGCGCGCTGATGGTGTTTGCCGGCGGCATCGCATTGGCGAAAGGTTTTGAGCGCTCGGGCCTAAGCGATGTGTTGGCGGCGAATTTGGGCGCGCTCACTGCGCTGCCACTGCCGGTAATGCTGCTGGGGCTGTGTTTGGGCGTAACGCTGATGAGCGAGATTGCAAGCAATACCGCGACCGCAGTATTGCTGATGCCGGTGTTGGCGGCGGTGGCGAAATCGCAGGGTTTAAATCCGGCGCTGCTGATGTTGCCCGCCGCGCTCGCGGCAAGTTTGGGTTTTATGCTGCCGGTTGCCACCGCGCCAAATGCCATCGCGTATGGCACGGGCATGGTGAGCAATCGGCAAATGCTGCGTGCCGGCTGGTTTGTTGATTTATTCGGCGTGCTGGTATTAGCGTTGGTCAGCTGGGTGGCATTTGGCTGATGCGCGATATTTTTCACTCCACGCGATGGCTGTGCGCTGCGCTGCTACTGGCCATTGCTTGGCAAAGTCAGGCGAAACAAATCTACAAATGGACTGACGCAAACGGCGTGGTGCATTTTAGCGACACGCCACCCGCCGACAAAACCGCCGCGAAAGGGTTAACAGCACGCCTAATTGATGTAGATCCACAGGATCCAGTGCGGTTACGGCAAGAATCTGCACCGGGTGAAATACGTTATTTTGCTTACAATGATTTGGCTGGGCCGGTCAGCTTAAGTATTCAACTTACGCAAGCGCTTGGAATTAGCACTGAGCCCAGTCTGCCAACGCTTCTTAGCCTGCCATCAAAGCGCGAGATTCCGGCGCTTAAAGTAAAGGCCGTCGGGTCTAGTTCTGCCAGTACGAGTTTTTCGCTGCGCTATCAATGGACGCCCGGTGATCCGGCGGCGAAGCCAGATTTGAATGCCGTCTATCGCTTGCCTTTTCGCGATGGCTTGGCCTTTGCGGTGCATCAAGGCTTCGGTGGTGCGTTTAGCCACAACACGCCGGAGAATTTTCACGCGGTGGATTTGGCACTGCCCAAAGGCACCGACGTGCTCGCCGCACGCGGCGGTGTGGTGATGCAAGTGCAGGATGATTTCTTCCGCAACGGTCTAGATCTCAACAAATACGGCGAGCGCGCCAATGTCGTGGTGATCCTGCACAGCGACGGCACATTAGGTGTTTATGCGCATCTGGATTTGGAATCGGTCGTCGTCGGCGTCGGTCGGCGCATCGAGGCCGGTGCATTGCTTGGCAAAAGCGGCAACACGGGATTTTCCAGCGGCCCGCATTTGCATTTTGTTGTGCAATACAATGATCGCGGCCACCTAAGAAGCGTGCCGTTTGCGTTTACCGTGGATGGCGTGGCGGTTGAGCCAAAACTGGGGATGGTTCTGGGGGCAGGGCGCTAGCGCGATTATTTGGGTGGCAACACGGCGATTGAGTTTCGCCGAACAGGCGAAGCGG
>JANNYO010000155.1:0-2077 GCA_031410115.1 Rhodanobacteraceae bacterium
CGACACGCCGGAAATTTTGGCCGGCTATGTCACCCACTACAACCAAGATTTCGTTGCCGCTACCGGCACAATTACAGATTTGACCGGCTTTGCCACTAATTTGGGCGCGGTGTTTGAAAAGGATGCGAACGGCCCGGGCGCACAGGACTACACCATGGCGCATACGGCTTCTATTTTCATCATTAATCCGCAGGGGCAGCTTGCCGCCATTGCGCGACCGGTCGAGCAATCGCTGTTTGATTGGCCGCAGCTGCGCGCAGATATTCCCGCGTATTTGACGCAACAACTGTCGCCGGGCGGGGCCGCACGATGATCAAACACGACTTGGGTTTAGCGCTGCAATACGGATTGCCGCATCGGTTCTTATCGCGCGTGATGTTTTATTTGACGCGCAGCGAATGGGGCTGGGTGAAAAACACCTTGATCCGGCAAATCGCGAAACGCTTTTCGGTGGATATGACCGATGCACTGGAACCGGACTTGGCGGCTTACCCCAGCTTCAACGCTTTTTTCACCCGCGCACTCAAGCCTGGCGCGCGCCCAATTGCGGCAGGTGATGATGTTTTGCTGTGCCCAGCCGATGGCGCAATTAGCCAAGCCGGGCCGATTTGCGCTGGGCGCATCGTGCAGGCAAAAGGCATGGATTACAGCGCTGGTGAACTCTTAGGCGATGAGCAACTAGCCGCGCAATTTGCCTACGGCAGTTTTGCCACGATCTATTTGAGCCCGCGTGACTATCACCGCCTGCATATGCCAATCAAGGGCAAATTGCTGCGCACTTTGCATGTGCCGGGGCGGCTGTTTAGTGTCGCAACCTGGACCGCTGAGTCGATCCCACGCCTGTTCGCGCGCAACGAGCGTTTGGTGTGTATTTTTGCAACCGAGCATGGCTTGGTCGCACAAGTCTTGGTCGGTGCAATTTTTGTCTCCAGCATCGATACCGTTTGGAGCGGCACTGTAACCCCACCCTATGCGCCAAAAATTATCGACGCCAGCCTAAATGACGGCCCAAGTTTCGCTGCCGGTATGGAGATGGGCCGCTTCAATATGGGCTCGACCGTGATTGTGTTGACGCAAAAGCCGGTCAAATTTGACGCCGACATTGCGCCGCTGCTACCGGTGCACATGGGGCGTTCGCTCGGACAATTTTGTCAATCGTCGTCCGAGCAAATTTAGAAATGAATCACCGTGCGAATGGACTTGCCTTCGTGCATCAACGCAAACGCGTGGTTGATTTGCTCCAGCCCCATGGTGTGGGTGATGAAGGTATCGAGCGGGATTTCGCCACGTTCGGCGCGCTCGACATAGCCCGGTAGTTCACTGCGGCCTTTGACGCCACCAAAAGCGCTGCCGCGCCAAACGCGCCCCGTTACCAGCTGAAACGGCCGCGTTGAGATTTCTAGCCCGGCACCGGCAACGCCAATGATGGTCGATTCACCCCAACCTTTGTGGCAGCACTCCAAGGCTTGCCGCATCACCTGCACGTTACCTATGCATTCAAATGAATAGTCCACGCCGCCATCGGTCAAATCGACAATCACCTGCTCAATCGGGCGATCAAAATCTTTTGGATTGATGCATTCGGTTGCACCCAGCTGTTTGGCGATCTCAAACTTGCCGGGGTTGGTGTCAATGCCAATGATTCGGCTGGCTTTCGCCATTACCGCGCCAATCACGGCGGACAAGCCGATGCCGCCTAAGCCAAAAATTGCGACTGTCGAGCCTGCAGTCACTTTTGCGGTGTTGAGTACCGCACCAATGCCGGTAGTCACGCCGCAGCCTAATAGGCACACCTTTTCTAGCGGTGCAGATTTGCTGATTTTCGCCAGACTAATTTCCGGCAGCACGGTGTATTCGGAAAATGTTGAGGTGCCCATGTAGTGAAAAATCGGCCGGCCATTGAATGAAAACCGACTGGTGCCATCGGGCATTAAGCCTTTGCCCTGGGTTGCGCGAATCGCTTGACACAGATTGGTTTTGCCGCTTGTGCAAAATTTGCATACGCCGCATTCGGGCGTGTACAGCGGGATCACGTGATCGCCAACCGCAACCGAGCTTACGCCCGCCCCAATCGCCT
>JANNYO010000156.1:0-11583 GCA_031410115.1 Rhodanobacteraceae bacterium
CTCAATGAAAATAGCATTCGTCAAGCTTTACGGTTACACGAGCGATCAGGGCGGAATTCGCCACGCATTAATGGATGAATCTTCGGTCGGCTTTGATGAAGCTAAGTACATGCTTGTCTCATGCTCCGCGTTCGTCCACTATTTAACCTGCAGGGCTTCCGGCGCGGGAATTTTGAAGTGATTGACATAGTTTTTTGCAAATAGACACGCTAGAAGCGTTTGCTTCGTTAAATCTGAGAATAAAATGAAACGTATATTGCAAGCCCTGGTCTCAAGTGAACTTTTAAAAGCTGTGCCGGGTAGAAGTAAATACACGGCTGCTTATCAATTGACAGATAAAGGACGTGAAGCGGCTTAAAATTGTCCGATTAAACTATATTCACTGTAGCGATAAATTATGGCATCTTTTGAATTCATGCTTTTTTCGCTGAATCAATCTATGGTGGTTAAATTTGAAGGTAGCGGAGATGTAGAGCCAGCTGTCGCGTCGTTTATACTTAATTTCGCCTTTCAGTTAAATCAAGAAGAGAAACGATGTTCAATTAATTCATTGCAATCAAATACAAATAAACTGCATAAGAAAGTTTTGGATTTTATTGAAAATGCCAAGGACGTTTCGCCACAAATTAACAAATTAGGCCCATTTATTAGTAAGCTTTATCACGGTGAATATTTTTATATACTTCCGAACGTTAAATTGGAAAGCGCTAAAATCTTAGATCTAGGCAATCAACTTATTGCGCTGAATACAAACGTTGACTTAACTTCTATTCAAGACAAATACAGCCTAATTTTTGCAGATTTATTTGATAATTATGATTTGCACTCGTTCAATGGTCAAGACCGCGTTTCAATTAGCGTATCAGATAAAGCGAAAAGAAAATGCAGGTTTTGCGGCAAAGACGCGCTTTTAGTTCAGTTCAAGAAAAAGGCGCACGCAATATCAGAAGCCTTGGGAAATAAGGGCATCATTTGTAACAAAGCCGGGGACATCCAAGGCTCAGATCTAAAAATGGCAGAGATCTAAAACCCGCTGCCATTTCCATATTCGCCCTTCAATTTCGCCCAAGAACCCAGCCAAAACAATTCCAAACCCAACGCACCCAGCCGCAATCGCGGCAAAGTAATTCTGCATTGCCGCTCTAAATCTTTTTCAAAATCCGCGCAAAACTAATCCCAAACAGGGTGCGCTGGCTGATTTCCTTGGCCTTGTCGATCAATTCTTCCACTTCGCCAATGACACGCCAATAACCAGAGCCAATGCTTTTGACGCGTTTATTGGCTTTGTAATTGGGTCTCGATTCCTGCGAGATCAAATATCCTCTAGGTCAAGCCGCAAACTCTCCAAGGCTGTCCACAGTTAGCGCTGGTATCCAATCAAAATCGCTGGCATTGCGGGTTGCAAGTTTTAACCCGTGTTCTAAGCAGGTGGCAGCGATAAGCGCATCGCCGAGCGACATTTTGCGCTGGCGACGAAGTTCAATTGCGCCTGCCGCAGTCCGCAGGGTGATTGGGTATTCATCAAAAGACGATAGAAGCAAACGCAGCGCAATTTCTTCATCCGCGCGAAGGCGGTGGAAGCCGAGCGTTTCAATGCGGGTAACGACCGAGATTGCTGGCAGTTGATCTTGTAACCACGCTTGCAAGGGGTGATCAATGGCTGAAGCGGCGCGAATCAAGATATTGCTGTCAGCAAGCCACATGGCTTAGTCCTCGCGGCCGGGCTGGGTGCGTTCAGTGCGCATTTCCCGCTGCCAGGCGGCGGCATCATCAATGTGCGCAAAAGTACCCGCTTGGGCTACCGCAGCCAGTGCATGGCGCAGCGTGGCTTGGCGCTCTGACCGGTTTGCCATTGCTGGAGCAGCAGTTGGAACATCGTCAAGCAACAGAATGATGCGGGCTTCACGTCCGTAAAGCGCCTTGAAGTTGGCTGGCAGCGTAATACCACCGTGCTCGGAGATCCTCGTCGCTAGTTCGATCGCTTGCATGGGGAGTTCTCCTGCGGTTTGTGCATTGTTACTGGTGCACTGATACTAGTCGTTTTAACCACAACAATTCGGCGTTGTCGCGCTAAAGTCTTGTTCAAAATCCGAGCAAAGCCAATGCAAAATTGGAGCCTTGCAAGGGTGAAGCCAAGCATTAGTCGCTATATTACACGGGCAATTTCGCCCCTTTAGGGCTTAAAAATCAGGTGACTGCCGAACCCAGGCCTCAATAAAGTAGCGGCTGAAACGCATTGCGATAAACATAGTTCGCTACCTTACGACCTTGGTCGATGCCTGCGGTCTTATCAAAAGCCCAATGAATGCCCAAGTAAATACGGCTTTGACCGTTTTCTTCCTCGGCCTGCGATAGCGAGCTAAAACTACGCGGGTGTAGGGCTCGCAAGTTTCCTGCATTGTCCCGCGTTAGCCCGTTGTACTCATCAGAGGTGAAAGTAAACGCAATGTTGTCGCGCCGATAAAACAGCCTTAGCGTTTGAAATAGTGCGCCGCCAAAAGTGGCGTGCCCGGAGGGGTAGGCGGGGAACGGCGGGGTGAAGTTGGGGCCCATCAAATTACTGGCCGGTGCACCCAATGGACGAAAGGCGGCATCGCCAAAAGTTGCGGCGTTGCCATCGTCACCTGCCTCACGAATGCCGGTAATCGGGCGCCAGAATTCATAGTGATATTTTGACTCCCAACTCGCAATGCCCGCGTCTGCCATCGAAGTATTGACCAAGGCCAATAGCCGCGCGAGATCCACGTCACCAGTGCGCATTTGGTCGGCAATGCGCACTGCAATTTGGTTGTACAAACGCGGTGGCGCGCACAGACTTGGGGTGCCGTCGTAGGCCCAGAAAATGCCAATTTCGGTTTGCTCAGGTGTGCGTGCGGTTGGTGTGGTGATGCCATCGCCGCCGAGAGCTTTGACTTCGTTGAATGCGGCGGTGTAAGCAGCGCTGTTCAATGCTGGTGGCAGCGGGATACGAAATTGCTCGGCGCTGCGAATCACGAATGGCGCAACTTCATTCCAGCGCGCGCCCAGCGCCAGGGGAATCAAACTGATCGGGTCTTGGCGCCAGTAACCGGCGCCGGTTTGGGTGATAAATGTAGAGCCAACGCGCAATTCCGCGTGCGCCGAGCCATCGCCGGTGCGCTGCGCCAATATCGCGGCGGCGGCGCGCTCGCCAGTTTGTATACCCCGGTTTTTTTGCCAACCAGCAGGGATGCTGTTCAAACTGGCATTGAGTGCCAGATCAAAACTTGGTTTTTGCGACGGAAACAATGCGCTCAAAGTGTCGTGCGCCGCTTGCGCGACGGCAGCATCGATTGAGGTGCCGGGAAACGCCCAGGGAATACGGCTGTAGCTGCGATAACGCGGCACGATGGCGTTTACCGCATCAAAAATCGCAATATGCACAATCGCCATTGCCCGACTAGCACGCGCGGGCCCCAGTTGTTCGCCAAAAATTCGCGTTTCGCCGGGCGCCGGGGCTTTGTGATCCAAGCCGGTCGCATCGATTGCGATTTGGTTCCAGCGGCGCAGCGCTGAGATGGTGACGAAGTGTTTGGCTTCATCCAACGCGACGTTTTTCGCCGGCTCCAGCGCGCGGTAAAGTGGGCCATAGGCTTCGGTTTGACCACCTGCGTAGCCATTAAACGGAATTTCATCACTTGCAACCAAAGCACCACTCAGTGCAAACGCCACGACCAACATCAGCCTCGCCCGTAAAAACATTTGCTCACTCACTTTGTAAAAATTTGAAGCGCTTAGCATCGCGCGAAAGTGTGCCGTTGGCGAGCGATTTTTGTGTACGTTTTGTGAAGATGCTTAATCTGAGCGTTGGGTCGCAATTGTGCTTATTTGCCGTGTCGCCTTCCGGCGAGACTTATTTTGCCGTGTCGCCTCCCGGCGAGACTTATTTGCCGTGTCGCCTCCCGGCGAGACTTATTTGCCCGACCAAGTTTATGAAAACTTGGCGCTTAAGCGTCAACCAATACGCTGTTTATTGTGGCGCTAGTGCGTGCGGCAGTGGCGAGTTCACCATCCGCCAACAGCAGCTGCCCACGCAAACTATTCGGTCGCGTTTCGGTAATCAGCACGTTGACGAATTGCCCCTGTAGGCGCGCGCTGCCGGCGAAATTGACAACGCGGTTGTTCTCGGTGCGCCCGCTCATTTCGGCGGCGTCTTTGCGTGCCGCACGATCGACCAATATGCGCTGCGTGGTGCCGAGCATCGCGCGGCTGATGCTCTGCGACATCTCGTTGATGCGCGTTTGCAACCGCAGAAGCCGAGCTTTTTTGACCTCCATGGTGATGTCATCAGGCAGATTTGCCGCCGGCGTGCCAGGGCGGCGGCTATAGATAAAGCTGTAGCTTTGATCGAACACCACGTCCTCAATTAATTTCATCGTCGCTTCAAAGTCGGCATCGGTTTCACCGGGAAAGCCGACAATAAAATCTGACGACACCGCGATGCCCGGGCGTACTTTGCGTAACTTGCGAATTTTTTGCTTGAATTCCAATGCTGTGTAGGGCCGCTTCATCGCCTGCAAAATACGGTCCGAACCCGACTGCACCGGCAGATGCAAATGGTTCGCGAGTTCCGGCACGTCGGCGTAGGCCTGCACCAAACTGTCGTTGAATTCACTCGGGTGCGAAGTGGTGTAGCGAATGCGCCCGATACCGGGGACGCGGGAAATATATTGAATCAACAATCCCAAATCACAGTCGCCGTCAGCGCCTTCATCACCCATCGGGCCGCGATAGGCGTTGACGTTTTGCCCAAGCAACGTGACTTCGCGCACGCCCGATTTCGCCAATTGCTCGATTTCCGCCATCACTTGCGCAAACGGACGGGAGATTTCTTCGCCGCGCGTGTAGGGCACGACGCAGTAACTGCAATATTTACTACAGCCTTCCATGATCGACACGAACGCGGTGACACCCTCAACTTTCGCCGCAGGCAACGCATCGAATTTTTCAATCTCCGGGAAACTGATATCAATCGCCGGTTTGTGCGTGCGGCGCGTTTGATCCAGCATTTGCGGCAATCGGTGCAGCGTTTGCGGGCCGAACACCAAATCCACATACGGCGCGCGCTTGATAATGCCCTCGCCCTCTTGGCTGGCAACGCAGCCACCGACGCCAATCACGACATCAGGATTTGCTGCCTTAATTTTGCGCCAGCGCCCGAGCTGAGAAAATACTTTCTCTTGCGCCTTTTCGCGAATCGAGCAGGTGTTAATCAGGATCACATCCGCTTCCAGCTCGTTTTCGGTTAACACCATGCCGTGGCTAGCGCCCAAGACGTCCGCCATTTTTCCCGAGTCATACTCGTTCATTTGGCAGCCATGGGTTTTGATGTAGAGCTTTTTCGGCGCGTTAGGCGCTAGCGTGTCGGTAGACATGAGTCGAGACTTAGGAAATCGTGCGCAGAAGTATAAAGCTTGCGGCTGAACTCAATGAATGACGCGCAATCAAAACAGGTCCAAAAATTAAAGTGGTGGAAACACCGCACTAAATCGGGCGCCACCCAACTCTGGCGAGCGATCAATATTGAGCTGGCCCTGATAGCTCTCCATTACATTGCTAACCGTGGAAAGCCCGATCCCGTGGCCATGAACGCGCTCGTCGCCGCGTACGCCGCGTTTGAGCATATCGGCCATTTTTGCCTCAGGAATTCCCGGACCGTCGTCTTCGACACAAATTTCTAAGCCCATGCGGCGCGATTTGGCGTTGCCAATTTGCCGTGTGGTTAGCACCACGCGCGATTTCGCCCACTTAAAACCGTTGTCGAGCAAATTCCCGAGCACTTCCATGACGTCACCCAGTTCGCCGTGAAAGCGCGCGCCTTCATCCAGTTCAAACTCGCAGAGCACGCCCTTTACCGCATAGACTTTTTCCAAGCTTTGCACGATTTCTTCGGCGTTTTTATCGATCGCCATGGGCTTTGCAAAGGTTTTATGCCCGCTCGAAGCGGCCCGCGCGAGCTGGTAGGCGACGATCTCATTCATGCGCCTAATTTGATCTTCCGTACCTGCTATCAGCTGCGGCTTTTCTGGTTCGGAATCTAACAATCCGCGCATCACGGCGAGCGGCGTTTTTAAGCTGTGTGCCAAATCGCCAAGCGTGTTGCGATAGCGTTTAAGGTTGTCGCGCTCCGCCCCAATCACGCGGTTTAAGCTGCTGGTTAAGCCTTCAAGCTCGGCCGGATAGGGCCCGATTAATTCTTCAGCGGTGCCGCGTTCAACCTCGGCCAACTCTTTCGCGACATGGCGCAACGGGTTCAAACTCAAGCGCAGCAACAAACCCTGCACGAACAACAACAGCAGGCCAAAGCCGCCGAGATAGCGCGTCAGCGTGCGGCGAAATGCCGCCTTCTGTTGCAGCAATGAATTTTCATGCTCAGCGACAAAAAACGTGTACGTTGGCGGTGGCGTGTCCGCTTGGATCGTGCCAGGTTTGACTGGGCGTTCATCATCAAAGGTAACGCCAGAGCTAAACACATACATATTGCCAACTGCTGGCGTCGACACTGGGCCTTTGAAGGAAAACTCACCCGGTGTCATCGCTTCGGTAAACGGCATTTCACGCCCAAGTGCGCTGGGCGATAACCAGTAAAAGTCCGGACCGCGCACACCAGCATAAAGTCCTGATGCAGGGCGGTCAAAATCCGCCTGAGGCATGCGATCAGACAATAACAGTTTACCTTTCACGTTGACGTCGCTTTCTTGCAGCAAGGAATAGAAATATCCCTGTAGACGCAGTTGAATCGCTTTGACTGCACTGCGCTCGAAAGCGCGATCCAGTGCCCAGCCAGTGAGTGTCAGAAACGCCGATAGTGCCAGCGCGCTGGCTAAAATGAGCCGAGTCGTAATGGCGGGTGTGCGGGTGCTGAAAAAGCCCTTACTTGGGCTATCGGAACGCACCGACGTGCGGATTTGCCCAGCTTTTTCTAGGCTGGATTTCTCAAGTTCAGATCGTTCTGATCCAGGGCCAGACGACGCCATCGCGCGCTACGGCCCCAGGCGTTCGATTAGGGTGTGCGCGGAATGGCGAAGCGATAGCCCCGACCGCGAACAGTTTCAATCGGTTTGAGTGTGCCGTCGTTGTCGAGCTTTTTACGCAACCGCCCGATGAAGACTTCGATGACATTGCTGTCGCGATCAAAGTCTTGCTCGTAGATGTGTTCGGTCAAATCGCCTTTGCTAACTAACTCGCCGGCATGCAGCATCAAATACTCAAGCACTTTATATTCATAGCTGGTTAGATCAATCACTTGACCATTGATTGCAACGGTCTGTGCGGTGGTGTCCATGGCGACCGGTCCACATTCCAGCACCGGCTTGCTCCAGCCCGCCGAGCGCCGCACCAGGGCGTTGACGCGGGCAAGCAACTCTTCAATGTGAAAAGGTTTGACTAAGTAGTCGTCTGCGCCGCTTTTCAAGCCTTCAACTTTGTCTTGCCAGCTTGAGCGCGCGGTCAAAATTAGAATCGGGTAGCGTTTTTGCAGCTCGCGCAGTTTCTTGACTACTTCAATGCCCGACATGCGCGGTAGGCCTAAATCGACGATCACGATGTCAAACGGGACTTCGCGCCCCATGTAAATTGCTTCTTCGCCATCGCATGCGGTGTCGACCGCAAAACCTTCGCGCTGCATGCGCGCGGCTAGCGTTTCCCGGAGCGGGGCTTCATCTTCAACGATTAGTACGCGCATTTACTCACCTTTGGTCACATTTGTTTTACTTGTTGGTACTTCAAACTCTGCGATTTGTACCACGCGAACGCGTCCAGCGCGAGTAAGAACTTTAATTCTGAACACAGGCCCCTGCCGAGTCTGAATTCGACGCGCTGATAGTATCTTACCGCCGCTTTCGCGTGTCACGCGTTTAACCGCCTGCTCAAGCGTTGTTACCAGGGGCTCGGGCGGTGCTGGGGGCGTCGTAACGTCCGCATTAGTGATCCCAAATAGCCCAAGAAAAAGCACTGGAATTGCAAATGAGCGTATTCGACTGGCGTATGTACCGCGGGCAAAATCAACTTTCCTGTTGGTTCGTTTGCCAAGGCCGACAAAAATGTCGAATAGATGAGTGAAAGCAAGTGGCATGTGCGCCAAAATAGAAGTGAAAGCTGGCCCTATTGATACGCCACCAAGTATGATTTTTTGCTGATCGGCGCAAATCAACCCTAGCTTCTGTTCAACTGACGATACCAATCCAAGAGTCTCCATATGTCATTCAACGCAAGCGCGACAAATCCAGTATTTGGCACCGCCTTAAGCGCAAGCGCGCAAAAATTAATGCTGCTGGGCGCAGGTGAGTTAGGCAAAGAATTGGCGATTGCCGCGCAGCGCTTGGGCATCGAGGTGATCGCGGTGGATCGCTACGCCCACGCGCCAGCGATGCATGTGGCGCATCGCAGCCATGTGATTTCGATGCTGGACGGCACCGCACTGCGCCGCCTGATTGAGTCCGAACAGCCCGATTGGGTGGTGCCGGAGATTGAAGCCATACACACGCAAACGCTGGTCGAGTTAGAAGGCAAAATATGGGCGGATGCACGCACTTTGCACGTCGTGCCCACCGCGCGTGCGGCGCGCCTGACGATGGATCGCGAAGGCATTCGCCGCTTAGCTTCGGAAACTTTGGGTTTGGCAACGTCACAGTATGAGTTTGTCGAGACTGCGGGTGGTTTCCGCGCGGCTATTGAGCGCTTGGGTTTGCCGTGCGTGGTTAAGCCGCTGATGAGCAGTTCTGGCAAAGGCCAAAGTGTGGTGCGCGATGCGAAAGATATCGATGCAGCCTGGCAATACGCGCAGTCTGGCGGACGTGTCAGTGTGGCGGCGGGCGCGGCAGCACGTGTCATCGTCGAAACGTTCGTGCCGTTTGATTTTGAAATCACGTTACTAACGATACGCCACGCCGGTGGCACCAGCTTTTGTGAGCCAATCGGACATTTCCAGGAAGAGGGCGACTATCGGGAATCCTGGCAACCGCAGCCGATGAGTGCGCTGGCACTCAAGCGCGCGCAGGATATTGCGCAAACCATTACCGATAATCTGGGCGGCTTGGGTCTTTTTGGTGTCGAGCTATTCGTGCGCGGCGATACGGTATTGTTTTCCGAGGTGTCACCAAGACCACACGATACTGGCTTAGTGACCCTGATTTCGCAGGATTTATCGCAGTTTGAACTGCATCTGCGGGCAATTTTACGCCTGCCAATTCCCGCGATTCGCCAGTTTGGCGCGAGCGCATCCGCTGCACTTTTGGCGGAAGGTGAAGGCGATGCGCCCACATTTCACGGACTAAGCAGCGCACTGCGCGAACCGGACACGGATGTGCGGCTGTTCGCTAAACCAACGGTTTCGGGCAAACGCCGCTTGGGTGTGACGCTGGCACGCGGTGACAGTTTGTTTAGTGCGCGCGAAAAGGCGCGGCGTGCGGTTGCCGCGATTCGGGTGCAATTGATTGGCACGCAGGTACAGTCGGATTCACTGCTGAGCGAATGACGATTGGGATTGGCGCCGCATACCGACTGCGGCGATATCGCTAGGGTGTGATTGACAAAGTTCGAAATTTTTTAGAGCTCGATTGGTATTTGCGCCGCACACCGACTGCGGCGGCGATATCGCGTGATGAGGCGGCTCCACACTGTCTACATATTTGGTCGTCACACTGGGCAAACCCCAGGCCACCGTCGAGCTAAAAATGTCCAAGTCACTGCATCGCCTATTGATCGCTTTTTGCCTCTCGCTGTGTTTTGGGCTTGCCTGTGGGCAACAGCCGCCACCGCCACCGCCGCCGCCGCCTTTGGGCGCGCCGCCGGTGCCGCCGGATAATCCACTTACGACCGCGAAAGTTAATTTGGGCAAGGTGCTGTTTTGGGAAGAGCAATTGTCTGTGACCGGCACGGTTGCTTGCGGCAGCTGTCATCGGCCAAATTCAGCGGGTGCCGATCCACGAACGTCAGCCCACATTACTCTTAGCAGCTTTGCCAGCACCCACCCGGGGCCAGACGGGGTGCTGGGCAATGCAGATGATGTGCGCGCCTCTGCCGGCGTGCCCGCGCACGGCAGCGACGGGCACTATCAACAAAGTGCACTGTTTGGCTATGCCGCCCAGGTCGGCAAGCGCAAATCGCCTTCGACGATCAATGCGGCGTATTCCCCGCAAGCGCTGTTCTGGGATGGCAGGGCTGGGCCAACGTTTAGTGATCCACTGACCGGGTTGATCCTGGTGCAACAGGGCGGCGCATTGGAAAATCAAGCGCTACTGCCGCTGTTGGACACTAGCGAAATGGCACCCGCGAGCGCTTTGGTTTCTGATTTATCTGGACGCTTGCGCCAAGTGCGGCCCTTGGCGCTGGCAAGTGCCGTACCTGCAGATTTGACCGCCTGGATCAATCAGCGCGGCTATGCATCGCTGTTCACCGACGCCTTTGGCACTAGCGACATTACGCCCGCCCGTATGGCGCTGGCACTGGCAAGCTATGAGCGCACGTTGGTGGCAAATCAAACGCCGTTTGATGCCCTAAACGGCGGCACCGCCACCGCACTAACACCGCAAGAGCAGCGCGGCTTAGGAGTATTTCGCGCGAACGATTGCGCTGTTTGCCATGCCGGTGCGCTGCTCAGCGACAATAGCTTTCGCTACATTGGCCTGCGCCCGGCAATTGAAGATTTGGGCCGTTTCAACGTTACTGCAAACCCACAAAATCGCGGTCAATTTAAGGTGCCAAGCCTGCGCAACGTCGAATTACGCGCGCCTTTTATGCACACCGGGCGTTTCACCACACTCGAAGAAGTCGTCGAGTTTTATAATCGCGGCGGCGATTTTAATGAGCCCAATAAAGACCCGAACGTGCGCCCGCGCAACCTAACTATCGCGCAGAAAGCTGATCTGGTCGCGTTCCTAAAACGCCCGCTGACCGACCCGCGCGTTGGCCCGGAATCAGCGCCGTTTGACCGCCCGAGTTTGTATACCGAGTCCAGCCATGTGCCGGTTATTCAGGGGCTCGGCGTCGCCGGCACTGCGGGTATCGTGCCTGGCATCATGGCCATCGAACCGCCGCTGCTGGGCAATCGGAATTTCACACTCGCCCTGACACGTGGATTAGCAAATGCTGCGGCAAGGTTAGTTGTTAGTGACAGTGATCCGGGCACACCCGCCATCGCTGCTATTGGCAGCTTTGCAAATTTGGCCGCAACCTTAGACGGCGCAGGAAATACGTCAGTACAGCTGATCTTGCCTGACGCTCAAGCGTGGGCCGGCCGCATTTTGTATGGGCGCTTTTACGTCACTGATCCAGTTGCGGCGAATGGCTTTGCCGTGACCGCTGCGTTCAAAATCACGCTCTTTGGTGAGAGTGATGTCTTGACGCAGTCGGGGTTTGAGTAGGATTTAACTGGCGACTAAAAACCAACCTCTGCCCATTCGCATGCGGGCGCACCGCAGCAACGGTGCACAGCAGAATTTTTCCACCAACTGCCGGATTAAGGTTCAACGCTCCAAGTCTCGCCAAATAGGCGACACGGCAATTGCGTCAGGCGCTAGCGCTTGAAACCCGGCGTGATCGCCCGCAGTACACTGGCATCCTCAT
>JANNYO010000157.1:0-5570 GCA_031410115.1 Rhodanobacteraceae bacterium
CGGATCTATTGCGATAGAAATACTCTGTGTCGCTTGTTCTGCGTGTTATTATCTCCGTGTCGCCTGTTCGGCGAGACTTTAATTTTCACGAATGCGCGACCATAAATCAGCGGCGCAATGACTTGAGGTGAAACCTTACTAGGCAATCGCGCACTTCACTGCTAACGTTGGCCCGTTAACCCAAAAAAGCGAGAATCTGCGATGCCGAATCAGCGCCACATTATTTTGTTTCGCCATGCCACTGCGGATGCGAAAGCGGCCTCTGGCAAAGACATGGATCGCGAACTTTCCGCCGTCGGCGTCAAACAGGCCGAGGCTGCCGCAGCTTGGTTGAAGCAGCATTTGAGCGATGCGCCGCGTATTTTAGCCTCGCCCAGCGCCCGCACGCGCGCGAGCACCGCAGCCCTAATAGCGCAGTATCCGAAAGCGAATGTGCATTATTTGCCCGAAATTTATGAAGCAACGCCAGCCAAGCTAATGGCGGTGCTAGACGCGGATACGCACTCGCCTTTAGTCATCGTCGGACACAATCCGGGCTTGGAATCTACCCTTGCGCTACTTACCACCGGGCAAAGCAGCGCCGTGCGTGGCATGACGCCCGGTGCGATTGCGTGGGTTACCGCGCCTTTGGGCAATGTGTCGCCCGGGTGCGCGGAATTGAAGCTTTTTTGGAGCCCGTCATCGAGCCAAATCGCCTGAGAAGTCGGTGGAAGGCGAACTCGCTCGACCGCACCAAGATTCCTTTGGCAATATCGAAACAAATTTCTACTCGCCGCGAATGTTGGCAAGCACTTTTGCGTTCACGAGATGAGCTTGGGCTCTCAGCTAAGGGTTAGTTGGATTTGCATGCAATAAGTGCCTACCGCTGCGGTTACACCCGCATTTGCTACGCTTGGGTTAATTATTTATCGTGAGCTAAAAATGCCCCGCCAAATTCTAGTCACCCCAGCCCTGCCCTATGCCAACGGTCAGATTCACATGGGTCATCTTTTAGGCTACATCCAGGCCGATATTTGGGTGCGCGCACAGCGCTTGAGTGGGCATACGGTGCATTTTGTCTGTGCTGACGACACCCACGGCACGCCCATTATGCTGGCGGCGGAAAAAGCCGGCGTTACGCCGGAAGCGTTCGTTGCTAATGTGCAAGTACAGCACGAGCGCGATTTTGCCGATTTTGGCGTCGCGTTTGATCACTTCCACTCGACCCATTCGCCGGAAAATCAGCGATTGACCGAGCGGATTTATTTGAAATTGCAGGCCGCCGGCGCGATCTCAAAACGCACAATTCAGCAATTGTTTGACCCGGAAAAACAGATGTTTCTGCCGGATCGCTTCGTCAAAGGTGAATGCCCAAAATGCGCCACGCCGGATCAATACGGCGACAACTGCGAAAACTGCGGCGCGACCTATCAGCCGACCGATCTGAAAAATCCGCGCTCGGTGCTGTCAGGAGCCGCACCGGTTTTAAAAGACTCGGAACACTATTTCTTTGAGCTTGCACAATTTCAGGACTTTCTTGCCAGCTGGCTTAGCGGCGATGTTGCACCGAGTGGGGTAAAGGCGAAACTGCGCGAATGGTTTGATTCGGGTTTGCGGCCTTGGGATATCAGCCGCGATGCGCCGTATTTTGGCTTTGAGATTCCGGGCTCTGCGACGAAGGATGTGCCGGCGAAATATTTTTACGTCTGGCTCGATGCGCCGATTGGCTATTTGGCATCGTTTGACGCCTATTGCCAGCGTAAAGGCATTGATTTCAATGCGTTTTTAAATGCCGACAGCACGGCGGAACTGCACCATTTCATCGGCAAAGATATCGTCAACTTCCACGGCCTATTTTGGCCGGCGGTGTTGAAAGGTGCGGGCATGCGCACGCCGAGTAAGCTGCACGTCAACGGCTATTTGATGGTCAACGGCGAGAAAATGTCGAAGTCACGCGGCACTTTTATTATGGCGCGCACCTATTTAAACCAAGATTTGAATCCCGAGTGCTTGCGCTATTACTACGCCAGCAAAAGTGGCGGCGCGGTGGACGACGTCGATTTGAATTTGGCCGATTTCGCCCAGCGTGTAAACGCTGAATTGGTCGGCAAGTTAGTCAATATTGCCAGCCGTTGCGCCGGTTTCGTGCAGCAATACTTTGACGGCAAGCTGCCCGCACTGACCGTCGAGGATGAAATCAATTACCTCGCCGCCGCCCGGCGTTTGGAATTGGCGGCAAGGCCGGCTTTTGAAGCCGTCGATTTTGGCCTAGTGCTGCGCGAAGTGATGGCGGTGGCGGATATTGTTAATGCCAAAATTGCCGAAGCCGCCCCCTGGGCGTTGGCAAAAACGCCAGATCGAAAGCCCGAGTTGGCAGCAATTTTGAGCTATGCACTCAATATGTATCGACTGTTGATTGGCTGGCTGAAGCCGGTGGTGCCCAAGTTAGCAGCGGCTTCTGAAGCGTTTTTAGCGCAGCCATTAGGTAACTTTGAAGAGCTGATGCAGCCGTTGCCAGACGGGCACAAAATTGCCGAATTTAGTGCGCTGCTCGGGCGCATCGAAAAAAAGCAGCTGGACGCAATGGTCGCGGCATCTGTCGAAACGATTTCTGCGCCGGTTGAAAAACCCAAGCCGGTAAAGCCGGAAAAACCTTTCTCCGCAGCCGTTCCAGAAGCCTCGGAAGGAAGCTATCTAAGCATCGAAGATTTCAGCAAAGTCGAGCTAAAAATCGCCCGCATTATCAGCGCCGAAGCGGTGCCTGAAGCCGACAAACTGCTGCGCCTGATGCTGGATATTGGCGAGGAAAAACCTCGGCAAGTCTTTGCCGGAATCAAAGCTGCCTATGCGCCGGATGTGCTGGTCGGGCGCTTGACCGTGATGGTAGCCAACCTCGCGCCACGTAAAATGCGCTTTGGCATGAGCGAAGGCATGGTGCTCGCCGCTAGCGACTCAAGCGGCGGGCCGTTTTTATTGACCCCAGATGCGGGGGCTGCGGCGGGTATGCGGGTGAAGTAAGGTTATGACTAACATGGCAAGCATCCTCGTTATCGGCGGCGCCGGCTACATCGGCTCGCACATGGTCAAACGCCTGTTGGAGGCCGGTTTTTCCGTGACCGTGGCGGATAATCTCAGCAGCGGCAGCGCGCAGGCGGTGCCCGGTGCCCGGCTGATGGTCGGCGACATCGCCGATGCGCAATTTATTGATTCGGTACTGACGCAAGCTAGACCGGCGGCAGTGATGCACTTCGCCGCGTTGATTGAAGTGGCGGAGTCAGTGCGCGACCCGGCGCGTTTCTATCACAACAATGTGCACGCCACTCAGGTGCTACTCGATGCGATGCGCGCACACGGTATCGATGCGTTTTTATTTTCCTCGACCGCGGCAATATTTGGCAACCCGACGCGCGCGCCTATCGATGAAAGCCATCCGTGTCAGCCGATCAACCCCTATGGGCGCAGCAAATGGATGGTCGAGCAAATGTTGGACGACTATGCCCAGGCGTATGGCATACGTGCGGTGTGTTTGCGTTATTTCAACGCCGCTGGTGCGCATCCGGACGGCAGTTTGGGCGAATGCCATGAGCCGGAAAGCCATTTGATTCCGCTGGTGCTACAAGTGGCGTCAAACCGGCGCGCCAAAATCGCCGTTTATGGCAACGACTACGCCACTCCGGACGGCAGCTGCGTGCGCGACTACGTGCATGTTGTGGATTTGTGCGAGGCGCACTTACTCGCACTGGTTAAGTTACTTGATGGCGCGGGATCGGCGCAGTACAACTTGGGCAACGGCGTTGGTTTTAGCGTGCTTGAAGTGATTGACACCGCACGGCGCATTACTGGGCATGCAATTCCAGCATTGATTGAACCGCGTCGCGCTGGCGATAGCGCCATTCTGGTGGCGGACGCAGGTTTGGCGAATCGTGAATTAGGCTGGCTACCGAAACACAATAGCCTAGACCAAATTATTGCGGATGCCTGGGCCTGGGAGCGGCGTTTTCCGTGGTGGCGCACGGCGTAAAATGCGGTGCGGACAGTAAGTAGCTGTCGAATTTTTCTACTTCGCATTGATCCAATTGTCCAATCTCAACCCCTTCACTTTGGCAAACTCGCGCGCATTGTTTGTCACGAGCGTGGCATCTAGGCTGAGCGCATGGGCTGCAATCATCGTGTCCAATGATCCGATTGATTGACCACGCCGCTCCAAGTCAGCGCGCAACTCACCGTAGCGCCAGGCGACAGATTCATTGAATGGTAAAATATCGAATGGCGCGAGGAACATCTCCAACGCTTGACGATTACGTGCAGATTTGCTTTTCGCCACGCCATAGGACAGTTCGGCTGCAACAACGCTTGAAATAGCAATGTCACCAAGCTCAAACTGGCGAAAACGCGCAATGACATCCGGTGGTTTTTTGTTGATGATGTAAATGCATAAGTGATAATCACCTGCGATAGCTACCATCGTTACAGGTGAAGAGTCGGGAAATTTTTGGTGTTATGCGCGAATTCCGCATTAATTTAGCCAAGCGCGCCCGGCAATCTCCATAAACAGCTGTTCGTAACCCTGATTCATGCGCTGCCGACTGAACTCACGCAGGGCTTTTTGGCGCGCCGCTAGACTTAAGGTTTCGGCAAAATCTGGATTGCGCAGCAGGCGTTCTAGCGCATCCGCTAGCGCTGATGCATTTTTGGGTGCCACCAAAAGGCCATCCACACCATCGTCAATAATTTCACGTACACCCGGCACATCGCTGGCAACCACCGCACAGCCTGCCGCCATGCCTTCAATCAGCGCCAAGGGCATGCCCTCGTGGTGCGTGCTAAGCACGCAAATCTGGTTTTGCATCAGCAGCTCTGGCACATTGCGAATCACACCTAAAAACTGAATCTGCGCCGCGATACCCAGGCTTTGCGCAAGACGTTCCAGCGGTGTCAGATGGGTTTTCTTACCACCACCGGCGAGCTGCAATTCAGGCCGCAGGCCACGTTCCGCGAGCAGCGCGAGTGCGTGCAGCAAAGTCGCGTGATCCTTTTGCTTTGCTAGGCGCGCCACCATCACCATACCTGGCTTGCGCGCGGCGAAATGAATCGCGGCTGCGGTTGCGAACGGCTCAACGCGAATGCCATTGGCAATTGCCACCACGCGATTTGCGGGCAAGCCTTGCGCCAATAACGCTAACCGCACGCCTTCAGAACAGCCGACAATGCGATCTGTACGCCTCGCCAGCCAGCGCGATTGCAGCAAACGCCATGCGCTGTAACGCTCTTGCGTGTTGTGTTCTACCTGCACCAAATGTGGTACGTTAGCTAACAATCCGGCGTAGCGCCCCCACAGGTGTTCGCTAAATCCGTGCGCGACCAAAATATCCGGCTTAAATTTTTTGCAAATGGCAATCAGGGCGAAAATCGTTGCGATATGGGACCAGCCAGCAACCAGCGCAAACGGCACGCCAGCTTGCTGCAATTCGTCAATACGCGCCGCTGGCGTATGGCGTTTGCGCCGCAGCACCAGCAGCGGCATCATGCGGGTTCCCGCACGTGCGGCGTTTACCAACGCAATGGCGACTTGGGTGGCACCACCAGAAAAT
>JANNYO010000158.1:0-4940 GCA_031410115.1 Rhodanobacteraceae bacterium
AAAAAAAACGGCAGGATAAAAAGCACCGAGGCTAACAGCTGCAGGTCCAGGCGCTTTTGATCGCTGAGCCCAATCGCACCAAACGTAATCAAAGCAATCAAGGCTTGCTTGAAAACATTGTCGTTAAATGCGTTGAGTGACTGCGTTAAAAAAAACGGCAGAAAACGGCGCTGTTTGAGCAGTGAAAACTGATTGCCATGTGACATGCGAATACGGCCGGTGGTGATGAAGTCAGTGAGCGTAGCAAAGCTTGTGACTGAGCGAGGCGGCCGCGGAGGATAAGTATTTTTTAGTGATACTGATCGACCGCGTTTAACTGGCTACAGTTTGACCAGCGCCTTGAGTGATGCCGCTGCGCGCTCGAACTCGGCAATCACGTTTTTCGCATCGCTGATTGGATCAGTCAAAGTGCCGCTGCGGGCGCCATGTTCGATCTTTTTCGCCAAATCGCTCAGCACCATTGCGCCCAAATTTGCGCTGGTACTTTTCAGCGAGTGCGCGGGTGCGATCATGCCTTCCACCACGCCACGCTGGGCGGATTGCGCCAAGATTTTGATGTTCTTGGGCGTGTCCTCCAAATAGACGTTGACTAAGCCGGCAAACTCAGAACCCATGACTTCTAGAAGCTCATCGAAAATACTGCGGTCAATCGCGGGTTTGCTGGGCGCCACAGGCTTGGGCGCCGGTGCGGCGACAACGGCAACGGCAACAGGTGCAGGTCTAACCGGCGCGGGTGCAGCAACAGCCGTGGGCCGTGCCGGTGCCTGCGCCTGTGCGGCTGGCCTGCTGCCAACGAAGAAATCTGGAATCGCATCCGCTGCGCGCGCTAAATCTGCCAGCAGCTCGGCTTCAAGATTCATCGCTGCAGGCGGCGGCGGTTGGGAAACCGGCCGGGCCTCGGAATTCACCGCGACCGCGGGCTGCTCAGCAGTTGTGCGCAAGCCTTGTGGCAAAAACTCAGGGCGTGATTTGGCGTTTGCGGGCATCCACTTACGCATAGTTTGCTCAAGCAAACCACGGTTGAGCGGCTTAGTTAAGTAATCGTCCATGCCCGAGGCCAAACACTTTTCGCGATCACCGACCATCGCATTTGCCGTCATCGCGATAATTGGAATACGCCCCAGTTTGTACTCATCTTCCAAGGTGCGCTGGGTGCGTGTGGCAGTGTAGCCGTCCATCACTGGCATTTGGCAGTCCATCAGCACCAAATCAAACTTGCCAACCGACAGCTTATCGAGCGCTTCTTTGCCGTGCTCGGCGACTTCAACGCTGACGCCAATCAGGGAAACCACGCGCATCGCGACCGTGCGATTGACTGGATTGTCCTCAACAATCAGCACATGCCCGGTTACCGGCCCGGCGACTTGCCCAGCATCCGATTGACGACCGGCGTCGCTGGCAAACTGATCCGCACCCATGCGCGCGGCTTCTTCCATCAAGCTAAAACGCTGCTCGCTTTGTTGGCTGACTTCCAACATTCGGTTGAGCGTGATGGCGACTTCGCCCTCAGATGCATTGAGCATCACCGAGGCGCAGCGCCGTGGATCAAGCACATCCGCACTCAGCGGCTCGCCCGATTGCACCAGCAAAAAGCGCATGCGCTCCATTGAAGGTTCGCGCAACGCATTGCGAATAAATGCAGCTGCCGTCGTGCGCATCGAATTGACGTCAATGACCGCGACTTCATACGCCCAGTTATCCCCCAGGGTTGCTGAGCTTTTGAGTTTGCTCAAGCCATCCGCCGTGGTGGTGGTGTGCGTCAAAGTCATGGCTTGGCTGGCGAGTACCGCGGTCAGGCGCTGGGTAACGCGCTGCTCGTTGCAAATCAACAGCGCACGCACGCCGTTTAGATCGCGCCGCGCAGAGCCTATGTCGCCGGTGGCTTTCAGCATCGGCACGGAAAACCAGAACACCGAGCCTTTTCCGGCTTCACTTTTAACGCCAATCTGACCGTTCATCAGCGTCACGATGCGCTGGCAAATCACCAAGCCCAAGCCGGTGCCGCCAAACGTACGGGTGGTTGAGGTATCGGCCTGCTGGAAGGCTTTAAATAACTTCGTCTGGCCTTCGGGCGAAATGCCGATGCCGGAGTCTTTAATCGCGAATACCAGCTCTTGATGCGTGCGCGTCTCCGAGCGTTTTGTCACCTCAATTTGCACGCCGCCTTTTTCGGTAAATTTAACCGCGTTGCTGACCAAATTGGTCAGCACTTGGCGCAAGCGGGTGGGATCACTGCGCATCGAAATCCGCACGCCCGCATCCAGCTTCAAATTAATTTTCAAACCTTTCGCCTGCGCCGGCCGCTCCATCAAGCGCACCACCGAATCCAACACCTCGCGCACATTCATGCCGACTTGTTCGAGTTCTAACTTGTTGGCTTCAATTTTTGAGTAGTCCAAAATGTCATCGATGATGCCCAGCAGCTGTTTGGCGGAACCGTATGCGGTGTTGAGGTAATCGCGCTGGTCCGGCTGAAGTTTGCTATCGCGCAAAATTTCCAACAGCGGAATAATGCCGTTTAGCGGCGTGCGAATTTCGTGGCTCATAGTGGCTAAAAACTCGCCTTTGGCCATGCTCGCAGCTTCTGCGCTGAGCTTTGCCGCTTTCAGCTCTTCTTCGATGTTTTTGTGCCGCTCAAGCTCAACTTTTAATTCTTGCGTCAAGCGATCTGCTTGAAATTGCGCTTCTTGCGCACCTAATTGCGCGCTGCCAGGATGGGCAAAATTGAGCGCGCTATTTCGCACGCTAGCATCTAGTGTCGAGCTTGCCGTTGGGCTCCAGCGTCGCGCAATCAGAATGTTGACTACGACCAGCAAGATCACCAGCACCGTGGTGATGATTTGCGGATGCGACGCGGTCAATAGGCGAAACCCAACCGGGAAAAACAGCAGTGCTTGGGTTGCGCTCATCAACAAAACATCACCCGAGAGCAACCAAACCGAGGCGCAAGCTAAGCCGGTGGCGACCAATAGCACCGGTAGCTGCGTCTCGATCGCTTGCGCGTTAGTAAACAGCACCACGCCCAGACCCCAGAGTAGAATGCTCATCAGCAAAATCAGCTGTGCCGGGCGCGCCGCAAACCAATTGGGGCGCACCGCGCGCCGCGCTTGCAGCCCGCAAAATGCCGCACTTATCGCTAGCACCACATGCAAACAAACCCACACGGTCGCTAGCCGCGAATTGACCTCGGTCAAGCCGAATGCCAGGGTAAGTGCAAGTACTGCACTCATGCCGGTCCAGAAGTTCACCGCATCAAACAGACTGCGTTCTTGATCGATAGGGGCTTTACTGCTCATGCGGTGCGCGCTCCGAGTTGGGGTAAAGACCTAATGATTCGGTCAGGACACAGTTTTATGGTTGGATTATTTCTATCGGTAAATAGCGTGCATTTTTTCAAAACAAGCCGGAAAGCTAACGCCCACTGGCTTGAAAATCGAAAGCAAGCTCGGCGCCGGCCTGCTGGACAAAATTGCCTTGAATGAAATCAACGCCCAGAGAGAACAGCAGCGATGCCATTTGCGCGTTTTCCACGCGCGCGGCAATCACGCGGCGCTTGCCGTCGTGTGCGGCTGCGATCAATGATTTTAGCTCTGCATGATTTGCCGCCGTGGCTTCAATGTATTTATCGGCCAGCTTGATATTGTCGACCGGCAGATAGCTCAGCACTTGCAGTGCGGTTAAATTCGATTCGAAACCGCTCAGCGTAATTTTTAAGCCGAGCGCACGCGCGGCCTGAAAAAACGGCACCGCAAGTTTGAGCTCGCGCATCATCTCGCTCAGGCGAAACTCCAAGCACAGCATGCTCGCGTCCAGACGTCGTGTTTCCAAAGATTGGCGCAACCACGCAATGCGCTGGGTATCTTTTAAACTGGCTGCGGATTGCTCAACAAACAGCCGCAGACCACCGCGGCCTTGACGGCGGCGTTCGTCCAAAGTTGCCATGCAGCGCGATAACGTCCAGCGATCAATCTCTTGCACCAAACCATGTGTTTGCGCGCTGTCAAGCAGCTGTTCGCTCGTGTAGATGCGGCCGCCATCGCGCAGGCGCAGCAGCACTTCGTATTGCTCCTCGCCGGTGTCTTGCAGCGCCACAATGGGTTGAAACATGAGCTGAAAATTATCTTCTTTCAGTGCGCGCCGAATCGCTTCTTCCAGCAAAGTGGCTTCCGATTTTGCCTGCACCACTTCGGGCTGATACAGCGCGACGCGCACATCGCCGGAATTCAGGCGCGCCTGATGCATGGCGCGTTCGGCGCAATTGAGCATCGCTGAGGGCTCAGCAAGCGCTTGGGCGAAGCCGCAGACACCGGCGCTTAGGCTCAGCTGCAGCGCTTTACCATCCACTTCGAACGCCTGCAGGGCGACACGTTGCCGCAGGTTTTGCGCCAATTCCATCAGCGCTTGGGTGTCGCGACTAACGCTCAGTAACACCAAACTACCATCGCCATAGCGCGCCGCCGTCTCGCCGGCGCGCAATAATTCACGCAACTGGCTGCCCAGCTGATTGGTCAAACTATCCATGCCGCTCAGGCCGAGTTGATCGCGAAAAGCGCTGGCACCATCGATCTCGATAAACGCAACGCCACCGACCAGCGCGTTGCGATCATCAACCACCAGCGCTGCGGCCAAGCGATCTAGCAGCACGCTGCGATCAAACAGCCCGCTGTGCTGGTCGCGGCTTTTTGAATCACGCCGTGCGCGCAGCAGCCGGGCACGGTGTGCGCGATTGGTTACCGCAGAAATCAGGTGTTTCGGGCGAATTGGTTTGTTTAAAAAATCATCGCCACCGGCACTGAGCGCATCAAACTGTTTGTCTGAATCTTGCTCGCCCGACAAAAATACAATCGGCGTGCTGATGAATTCGTCGCGCTCGCGAATGATCGCGGTGAGCTCCATACCATCGATTCCCGGCATGTATAAATCCATCAAAATCAAATCTG
>JANNYO010000159.1:0-12480 GCA_031410115.1 Rhodanobacteraceae bacterium
TTTAACCGTACTTGCATTTTTGCCACAGCCTTAGCGAAGCGCACACTGTAACCCAGCCGTTTTGCTTTGCGACACACGCGCTGGCACCTTTAGAATCCCGCCATTGCCTATAAAATTCGCCATGCCCTTCCCTATTGATACCTACGCGGATGCGTTGAAATTTGCGCGCGCGTTAAAAATCGACGCGGCGGACGCGGCGATTTTGCTCAGCCACCGGCTAAAAATCAGTCGCGCTACCCTGTTTGCGTTTGCCGAACGGCGCATCGATGCTGAAATTGCCGACGCCATTGGCAATGATTTAACCGGGCGTGCACGCGGCGTGCCGGTGGCGTATTTGTGCGGCGTGCAGGAATTTTATAGCTTGGCGCTGCGCGTCAATCCGGCGGTTTTGATTCCGCGCAGCGACACCGAAACTTTGGTCGAGGCGGCACTTGCGGCGTTTACACCCGAACAAAAAGTGCGCGCACTTGATCTGGGTACTGGCAGTGGCGCAATTGCCTTGGCGCTCAAGTCGACGCGGCCTAATTGGCAGGTAATCGCCAGTGATGCGTCATCAGCGGCACTAGCCGTGGCGATTGACAACGCCGCAAAACTTAACTTGAATATTGAATTTTTAAGCGGCAGTTGGTTTACGCCGGTGCGGGGTCGCTTCGATTTGATCGTTTCAAACCCGCCCTACATTGCCACGGCAGATCCGCATCTATCCCTCGGTGACCTACGCTTCGAGCCACCATCGGCGCTTGCTGCTGGGCCTGATGGTTTGGCTGATTTGCGCGAAATTATCCAGCAGGCGTTAGATTTCCTGGTGCCGAACGGCTGGCTTATGCTTGAGCACGGCTATGCTCAGGGTGCTTTGGTTCAGGCGCTGCTAGCGCGAAGTGGTTACCTAAATATCAGAACAATCAAAGACTTAGGTGGCAATGATCGCGTAAGCATGGGCCGGTTGGCGTCAAGCTAGGCCGCTGCACCTGAGGCAAATTGCGGGCAAGCGCCGGGGGCTAGCATGGCGAGCCTGCGGCTGGCTGCTAGACTGGACTTTGGATTTCTAAGGAGTCATCAAATAGCGTCGAGCACGTGCCAAGTCTGTGCCCTGCTCACTTGCGTTATTTGCCGTTTTTTTGCATGCCAGCTATTTCCACCCCCGCCATTGACAGTCAAATCTTAGCGAAGCTGAGCGGCGACCGGATTCAAGCCGTTTACCGGCTCAGCTGCCCGGCGCAACAGGCCGATGCCTTGGCGCGTTTTGTTGCCTACGAGCAAACGGTTGAGTTGCCGGAGCGCTTGATCCACAGCATGAGTGGCGCCGCAGATCTCATTGAATCCACGGTTGGGCGGGTTGAAGAGCTGCGTCAAACCGGTGAAAACTGTTTTGAGACACAAATTAGTTACAGCGCCGAGCTTGCGTCCAATCAGCTCGGGCAGCTGATGAATTTGCTGTATGGCAATGTGTCGATGCATGAGGGCATTCGTCTGCTCGACGCACGTCTGCCAGAAAATTTACTAGCGCAATTTTGCGGGCCCAAGCACGGCATTGAAGGCGTGCGGCGGCTGTGCGGTGTTTATGGCAGGCCGCTGTTGGCGACTGCGGTCAAGCCGCGCGGCTTGAGTATTGATACGCTGGCAAAAATTGCCTTTGACTTTGCCCTGGGCGGCGGTGACATCGTTAAAGATGACCAAAATTTAGTCGCGCCAAATTTCGAGGAATTCAAGCTGCGCGTGGATGCCACCGCGAAAGCGGTCGCGCGCGCGAACGACAAAAGTGGCAAACAGTGCCTGTATTTTCCGCACCTTGCGGCGCCGTCACAAGATTTGGATCGGTACTTAGAATTCGTCTATCGCATGGGCCTGAAGGGCGTATTGGCCTGTCCGATGGTTTTAGGGCTCGATCGCGCGCGCGAACTGACTGCCCGACACGGCTTGGTGCTAATGGCGCATCCGGCGCTGACCGGTGCTTACACCGCAGGATTTAGCCACGGCATTGAACACCGCGTATTGCTGGGCACACTTTTTCGCCTTGGCGGTGCTGATATTTCCGTGTTCCCAGCCCCCGGCGGGCGCTTCGATTATTCGGTGCAGCAATGCGCTGAACTGAAAACCGCACTGACCGGCCCACTCGGGCAGCTGCACGCGGCACTGCCGTGCCCGGCGGGTGGCATGCAGTTTGAATCGATCCCACAATTGGCGGCCGATTACGGTCAGGATTCGGTATTTCTGATCGGCGGATCGTTGCTGGCGCACTCGCCAGATTTGGCCGAAAACACGCGTGTTTTCCAAGCCAAGATTGGTGAATACTTCGCCGAAGAACGCCGCCCCGCTGATGCGGATTTGGTGTCGAGCTGCGAATTTCCCGCAGATTTTTCGCTTGAACACAGCGAAGGCATGCGCCGGCTGCTGAAATTTAGCAGCGGTTTTCACTGGCAAGATCGCACCGACCGAATCTATAAGGCGCAAACCGATCTCGGTTTTGACGGCGTACGCCGGGTTGAGCTGATTGGCAAAAACGGCGAGCAGTCGGACTTTGATCTGCGCTATTTTGAAATTTCACCGGGCGGATTTACCAGTCTGGAAAAGCATTTGCATACGCACGTCATCGTCACCGCACGTGGTGCCGGTGTGCTGATTACCGACCAAGCACGCAACGCGCTCAAGCTTTTTGATATTGCGTATATTTCGCCGCTGGAAGTGCATCAGCTGCGCAACGAAACCACCGAGCCTTTCGGCTTTTTTTGCATCGTTGATCGCGAGCGTGACCGGCCAATGCGGCCTTGATGGGGCGTAAGCCAGCGCTACTGTTTCGTCACAAAACAGGCTTAAAATAACCCAAGATGCTTGAATGATTGCGTACGGCTATCTGCACATGTGTGCGCACCAATCAAACTTAATCTGCCGTGTCACTCCCGCGAGACTTGGATTATCAATAAACCGTTTTCCTTCCGTACTCCTTTTGAGTACCCTCAGGGCCGGTAATTTTTAGACGCCACAGGCGCGTCCACGGCAACTTCAATGGCAACTTCGTTTCAAAGCTTTGATACCAAAGCGTTAAAAGACTACGCGGAAGAGGCGTATCTAAATTATTCCATGTACGTGATTTTGGATCGCGCGCTGCCGTTTTTGGGCGACGGTTTGAAGCCGGTGCAGCGGCGCATTATTTACGCGATGAGTGAGCTGGGCTTGGAGCACGCGTCCAAACCAATGAAAAGCGCGCGTACCGTGGGGGATGTGATCGGCAAATACCATCCGCACGGTGATTCCGCGTGTTATGACGCGCTGGTGCTCATGGCACAGCCGTTCGCGTTTCGCTATCCGCTGATTGAAGGCCAGGGCAATTTCGGCTCGCCAGATGATCCGAAAAGTTTTGCCGCGATGCGTTACACCGAAGCGAAGCTGACCAAATTCGCCGCTACGTTGCTCGAAGAAGTGGACATGGGCACGGTTGATTTTAAACCCAACTATGATGGCAAACAGCTTGAGCCGGTCTGGCTGCCATCGCGCTTGCCGCACCTGCTATTGAACGGCACCACCGGCATCGCCGTAGGTATGGCAACCGACATTCCCCCGCACAATTTGCGTGAAGTCGTCAGTGCTTGCATTCGTTTGCTCGATGATCCAGACGCCAGCACGCGCGATTTATGCGAACACATTCAAGGTCCGGATTTTTGCACGGCGGGCGAAATCATCACGCCGCGCGCAGATTTATTGAAGATGTATGAAACCGGTTCCGGCTCGGTGCGCCAGCGCGCGATTTATCTGCGCGAAAACGGCAACATCGTGATTACCGCGCTGCCACATCAGGTCAGCCCGGCAAAAATTCAAGAGCAAATCGCCGAGCAGATGCGGCTGAAAAAATTGCCCATGATTGAAGATATTCGCGATGAGGGCGACCACACCACGCCGGTACGCGTAGTGCTGATTCCGCGCAGTAATCGGGTGGATATCGACGAGCTGATGGCGCATTTATTTGCCACCACCGACATGGAGCGCAGCTATCGGGTCAATATTAATTTGATCGGTTTGGACCGCTTGCCGCGCGTCAAAGGGTTAAAAACGATCCTGACCGAATGGCTCGGATTTCGCACTGCTACCGTGCGGCGGCGTCTGGAAACGCGGCTGGAAAAAGTGGATCGCAAGCTACACCTGTTGGCGGGCTTGTTAATTGCCTATCTGAATTTAGACGAGGTGATTCGCATTATTCGCAGCGAAGATGAGCCAAAGCCGGTGCTGATGGCGCGCTTCGCCCTGAGTGCAGAGCAGGCGGAAGCGATTTTAGAAACTAAGCTGCGGCATTTAGCCAAGCTTGAAGAAATGAAAATTCGCGGCGAGCAAAAAGAGCTCAACGACGAGCGTGATGATTTAACGGCAATTTTGGCGTCGAAAGCGCGCATGAAAACACTCATCAAACGTGAGCTGGAAGCGGATGCGAAAGCGCACGGCGATGCGCGCCGCAGCTCGATTGTCGAGCGGGGCGCAGCGAAAGCTTTGAGCGAACAAGATCTGACCCCGAGTGAGCCATCAACCGTGATTTTATCGGACAAAGGCTGGGCACGCGCCGCCAAGGGGCACGAGATTGATCCCTCCGCACTGAGCTATCGCGAGGGTGATTCGGTGCTGAGCTACTCGCGCGGGCGCAGCAATTATATGGCGGCATTTTTCGACACCACTGGGCGCGCATATTCCACCCCAACCCACACGCTGCCCAGCGCACGCGGCCAAGGCGAGCCACTAACCGGGCGCTTTGATTTGGCGCCTGGCGCGCGATTTGTTACCTGCGTCAGCGCGGAGAATGAGGCGATGCTGCTGCTAACCTCTAGCCACGGCTATGGTTTCGTCACCAAATTCGAGAACTTAATTGGGCGCAACCGCGCCGGCAAAGCGATGCTGAATTTGAGCGAAGGCGCCACCGTGCTACCGCCGATTTTGCTGCCCGCGCCCATCGAACAATGCTGGATTGCGGCGGTGACCACAGGAGGGCATTTACTGGTATTTGGCCTGAGCGATTTGCCCGCGTTGGAAAAAGGTAAAGGCAATAAAATTATCGGTGTGCCGGCGGCAAAAAGTGCGTCGGAAAAAGTCGTTTCCGTGGCAATTTTGACGGAGAAGCAAACGCTGGTCGTGGTAGCCGGCGGGCGCACGACCAAACTAAAAGGCAATGATCTGGCCGCCTATCGCGGCGAACGTGCACAGCGCGGTGCGCTATTGCCGCGCGGTTTGCAGCGGGTGGATCGATTGGAAGTCGAATAAAGAAATGCAAAGGCGCCCAAAAAATGGGCGCTCCGTTGCAAGCGATGTGGCAATAAACAATGAAAGTGCGTCTATAAATGCATCCGCATCGTAGTCGCACGCCATCACCAGGAACGCCCATGCCCGCACTATGGTATTTCGACATCATTTCGCCTTTTGCCTATCTGCAATTGCAGCGCATTCATGCCGTACAGGCCTTAACCGAACTGACCCCAGTGCCAATAGCGCTGGGGGCAGTTTTGGCGCACTGCGGGCAGCTTGGGCCGGCGGAAATTCCGAAAAAACGCGAATTTGCTTATCGCTTTATCGACTTTCATGCGCGCGCGTTGGGTTTTCCGATTCGCTTTCCACCTACCCACCCGTTCAACCCGCTGCCGGCGCTGCGCTTGCTGTGTGCAGTGGCGCCAGAGCAGCGCTGGGCTGCCACGCATGCAGTGTTCGCACACATTTGGCGCGATGGCTTGGCGGCCGATTCTGCCGTAGCGTTGGTTGCCTTAGGCGCGCGTTTTGGTATTGATGACGTTGCCGAAACTATCGCCGCGGATGCAGTGAAGTTCGTGCTGAAAAGCAATACCGATGCGGCGATAAGTGCGGGTGCTTTTGGCGTGCCGACGCTCAATATCGGCGGCGAGCTTTTTTGGGGTTTTGATGCGACCGATTACGCCTTGGCGTATCTGCGTGAACCGAATTTGCTGCGCACCCCTGAAGCACAGCGCCTGATCAGCCTGCCCGCGTCAATCGCGCGGAAGCGTTAGGTGTTCCAATTCTAAATCAAATAGCTCACTGCGTTGCCGCAGTGAAGCGCTCGCCGACGTACGAAAAGTGCCTTGTTATCGCCTTGATTTAGAAATGAAATTCGTTAACGGTTAACGACCAAGCGCTGCGGCATAAATCCGCATGCCGCAAAAAATTAAATCCGGTGCTAGGATGGCGTCGCGCACAGTGGCAACTAGCTCCGCCGCCGCGCCGCCCGATAGATACAGTTGCACGCCGGGAAAGTCCTGCGCGACAGCGTTAATCAAGGCACTGCACGCGCGCACACTGCCCGCGCCAATGGCATCGATCGTTGAACGCCCGAGCGCAACATCCGCTGCGGGCACGGATGGCAACTCTGCCGTGGCATTGTGCAAACTAGATCGCATCAAGGTCGGCCCCGGCACGATCAAGCCGCCCAGATGTGCGCCACGGACATCGACGACATCCAGCGTCAACGCGGTGCCAGCGACGGCGACGATCAGTCCAGTGGAAGTCTCCGCTTGCGGACACGGCGATTGAGTCTCCGCTTGCGGACACGGCGATTGAGTCTCCGCTTGCGGACACGGCAAATCATTCTCGCCGGTCAGGCGATACGTCGAATTCGCAAAATGTAAAGCACCTAACATGGCTAAAAAGCGATCTACGCCTAAACGTGCGGGCTCGGCATAGCTATTCGTCCAACCGGCGCATTGCGCTGGCGTGTGTATTCGTACAATCGGGCAGCGCCAGTGTGCCTGTATGTGCGCTATCAAATCATTCGTGCGTTCCCCTGCAACGCTGGCGAGCCAAACCTTTTCAGGCTGTGGTTCTAAAAATAATGCGCCCCAAATATCCGCATCTGGATTGGCATGTCGCGCGTGATCGAGTGCGCGCAGACGCGGCGATTGTTCGCTGCGCCGCTGCCATTTTAAGCGGCTGTTGCCCAGGTCCAGCAGCAAATCGTCATCGATCGTCATCGCTGGATGTTGCCCAGGGCGTCTTGCGATCAACGGCTCAGCTAACGAGTGGGATTGATTTAGCCTAAGGCGCGGTGCTGCGCTTTGGGAAGCCGACCATGCGCTGCAATTTTTCGTCCCAGAGCTTGAAATTTACACAACGAAAGCTCTGCCAAATCGTCAATGTTGGCGCTTTGCGCAACAGCGCATTGGACTCAAAACAGGCGCGTAGGTTGTAATTTGGAATGCGACTGGCTAGGTGGTGGATGTGGTGATAGCCAATGTTGCCGGTGAACCAGTGCAACACCAGCGGCAAATCGTAAAACGAGCTGCCTTCAACCGCAGCTTTGGCGACATCCCACTCTTCACCGCGCACCCAGTAGGTGGTTTCGAACTGGTGTTGGACATAAAACAGCCAAACGCCCAAGGCACCGGCAAGCAACACCACCGGAATGTGCACCCACAGCACGGTTTGCCAACCGATAAAATAACCGAGGCCAGCCGCCATCAGCACAATCATGACGTTATTCCAAAGCACGCTCGCCCATTCTTTTTTCCAACTCAGTGGCATATCAAACGGCAAGCGGTGTTTGATTACAAACTGCCAAACAGGGCCTAAGCCGAGCAAAACCGGCGTCGAACGATATAAACGATAGGCCAAGCGCTTTTGCCAGCTCGACGCTTGATATTCCGCCACCGTCATGGTTTCAACATCACCTAGCTCGCGCCGGTCTAAATTGCCCGAGGTGCCGTGGTGAATCGCGTGGGTTTTTTTCCAGTAGCCATAGGGAAACAGCGTGATTAGACCGAGCAAGGCACCGACCGCATCATTCGCGCGGCTATTTTTAAAATACGAACCATGGCCGCAGTCGTGTTGAAAAATAAAAATGCGCACATACAAACCGGCCGCGGGCAGCATCAGCAGCAGGGTGATCCAGTAAGGCCATGCACGCACGACTGAAACTGCCATCAGCGCCCACAAAGCGACAAACACCGGCAAAGTGTTGGAGAGCTGCCAAATTGCTTTACCCAAATGCGGCTTGGCATATTGCGCGCAGAGTTGGCGCAAAACGGACGCCTCTTGCTTGGATGCTTTGGCAAGTGCCAATTTGTCAGCACTTCCGGTTAAATCATTCATTCGCTGTTGCCGCTGATCTAGAGGGCGCGATTGTCCAACCGCAGCCGCTAGAAGTAAACGCGAATCCAGCCAGATTTAAAATTTCACAGCTGAAGGTAGCGCGCGGTACAACTTTGGGCAAACCGCGCGCGGTTTTAGGGGGTTTGGTTTGCCAACTCGAAACCAATACGCCCAGTTGTGAATGTTAAGTTAAGACTTAAAGTGCATCCGCGTCCAATTCGCGGGTGCGAATTCGCATCACTTTTTCCAGATTGGTGACAAAAATTTTCCCATCGCCAATTTTTCCGCTGGATGCGGCACGCGCAATCGCATCCATCACGCCATCGACTTTGTCGTCCGTTACCGCGATTTCAAGGCGAATTTTTGGTAAGAACTCGACGCTGTATTCCGCACCCCGATACAGCTCGGTGTGACCTTTTTGTCGACCATAGCCTTTTACTTCACTGACGGTAATGCCGGTGACGCCCTCGTCGCTGAGCGCTTCCCGCACATCTTCTAATTTGTGCGGCTTAATCACTGCGGTAATCATTTTCATTTTTTATCTCGTTAAAGTTGATTTCCGAATACGGGCGTTACAGGCTATAGCCACGCTCATTGTGCAGCGCCAAATCCAAGCCCTGCGCCTCTTCATCGTCGCTGGCGCGCAATGGCGTTATGAAGCTAATCACTTTTAAGACAACCACGCTGACCAGGGCGCTGTAGCCGATCGTGAATAGCACAGCGAAAGCCTGATTCCAAACTTGACCAGCAATACTCACGCCTTCTGCCAAGCCGCTACCACCGAGTGAGCTGGCGGCGAATACCCCAGTCAAGATCGCGCCAACAATGCCGCCGACCGCGTGTACGCCAAACACATCCAGGGAATCGTCATAGCCGAATTTTCGTTTGAGCTTAGTTGCGGCGAAAAAGCAAACCACACCCGCCGCCGCACCAATTGCTAACGCGCCACCCGGCCCACATGAGCCCGATGCGGGCGTGATCGCGACAAGCCCAGCCACCGCGCCGGATGCCACGCCCAGTACCGACGGTTTGCCGTGTGCCAGCCATTCGGCAAACATCCACGCGAGCGCGGCGGCAGCCGTCGCCACCTGGGTGACCAGCATTGCCATGCCAGCCGAGCCATTTGCCGCCACCGCTGAGCCCGCATTGAAGCCAAACCAACCGACCCAAAGCAATGACGCGCCGATTAAGGTGTAGGTCAAATTGTGTGGTGGCATTGCCGTGTTCGGATAACCACGGCGCTTGCCCAGCATGATGCACGCAACCAAGCCCGCGATCCCGGCGTTGATATGCACCACCGTGCCGCCGGCAAAGTCAATCACGCCTGCGTCCCACAAATAACCGCCGGGGCCGGCCCAGACCATGTGTGCAATCGGCAAATACGACAGCGTAAACCAGCCGGTAACGAACGCCAGCAGTGCGCCAAAACGCATGCGCTCGGCGAACGCGCCGACGATCAGCGCCGGGGTGATAATTGCAAAGGTCAACTGAAAGCTAGCGAACACCGATTCTGGCACCGCTAAAACCAGCGAATCGCGGGTTAAACCAGCAAAAAACGCTTTGCCAAAGCCACCAAAAAATGAGTGTGCATTGACCGTGCCTGCCACCATGCCGGTGGTGTCAAAAGCGACGCTGTAGCCATAAACAGTCCACAGCACGGTGATCAGCGCGGTGATTGCAAAGCACTGCATCATCACTGACAGCACATTTTTAGAGCGCACCATGCCCGCATAAAAAAGGGCAAGACCGGGGATAGTCATCAACAGCACCAGGGCGGTTGCGGTCAGCATCCAGGCGGTGTCGCCAGAATTGAGTACCGCAGGAGGTGCCTGTTGTGCGAGTGCGGCGCCGGAGAGCAACAGCATCGGCAAAGATCGTTTCAAAGTTCGCATGGACACCCTTTAAGATTGAAATAAACTGATTCGTGAACGGAAATTTTGGCGCTAAAAATCCCGATTCATTTCAACCCAACATCAAAGCTTGCTTGCACTAGCGACAATCATGCTTACTATCGAGTTCAATAGCGCACTCTTGCACTAACGCATTAGGTGCTGCCCTAAAAGTATGGGTGTAGTCAACCCATAATGCAGCCTCGCCGGTCAGGCGAAACCGCAGTCAAGTACGTTTTTAGATTCGTGTCGCGTGCGGTGCATATCGCCGGTTTTGCGCGGCATTTTTTACGCCAACTTGGCGACAAAACGCGCTTCCAAGGTCGCCGCTACAGCTTCTCCGGCGCGGGCTTGCGCGTGGATCACCGCCGCCGCCTTGCCGGTTGCGGTTAATTTTTCGCTAAATTCGCCCAGTATTTCCGGGCTTAACTGCGCATGCACGGTGAAATCAGCCCATAGCGGCGCGATGTACACGATGCGGCTGGTGTGGACAAAAATGTCGGCGGCGATGTTTTGATTCCAGGTGTGCACGCGCAAAACACTCCAGCACGCAAGCGTCAATAAGCTGGCCAAACTGCCGCCAAAGGCACAGCCTTTGTCGTTGATATTCGGTGCCAACGCGGCATTGAATACGATTGCACCGCCCGCGGTTGACGCGACTTGCAGCCCGAGCGCACGCACCAGGGGAATGGTTTCAGTCAGTTCTGCGGCCAGTCTTGCTGCCATAGAATCATACGAACGTGCATTACTCATTTAGCGCAACTTAAAAAAAGCGGGGTTGACCGCTAAACGCAGCGCATCCAATCTTAGACGCGCGGTCGGCAGCGCTGCTTGTAAGCCGGCAAGGCGCACTTCAAGGGTGGTTATTTCGCTATCACGCACGCTGGCATTGAGCCGCTTAAGCGCACGCAACCGAATCAATTCAGCGTTGATTTCTTCTTCGGCAAAGCCGGTGGCGGCGTTCGCTAACTTGAGCGCATTCGGTTCCGCGCTCGCGTGCGCGCCCTTAACCATCTCGGGAATTAACGTATTCAATACGCGGCGCAGCGGCGCTAAGTTGACCTGTTGCTCGTCGGCGCGTTTGATCGCCCGATCGCTCGGGCGCCAATCGCGCGCGGTCAATTTGGTGTCGATCACTACCCGCATCGGCTGTGGCGGCAAAAAGCGATCCGCGTCAAGTTTGCGATCCGCAACGCATTCGAGTACGAAAATACACTCCAACAGCGCTATCTGCTGCGGCAGTTCCGGGTCAACAATACACGCGACATTACCTTCTTCGGAACCTAACAAAATTTCCAAACCTGTTTGAATCAGCGGGTGATCGATTTTCAGCAGCGGCACATCGTCGCGCCCGAGCGCAAAGCTGCGATCAAAACTAAAGGTTTGCGCTTGCGTGCCCAGGCCGGTGAAGTCTGGGTTATTGATCATTTCTGGATCCAGCAGCCAGGTGCGCGGGCGCAGCTCATCCGCGTCGACGCCGTAGTTTTCCAGCAAACGAATACAAAATTCATCTGCGCCTAAATCCGCATCTTCCTGGCCCATCGCGTGCGCCAAAGCCAACCCACCGGCGCCGCGCTGCGCCGCCAATTCTAACAACCGATCTCGACCGGCATGAATGCGCTCGGCAAACTGCGCATGCAGGGCGCGCGTTTCCACAATCAGTTTGGCCGCGTCGCTATGGCAACCGGCATCACTGCCAGCCAAATGAAGTGCGGTTTGGGTTAGGCGCTCGCCAAAGCGGCGCAGCAATTCCCGGCCATCAGCTGGGCTTTGTGCAAAGCCGCCGATGCCGTTTTCGTGCCAGTCCAGCACCAGCGATTGCGCGCTGTCTTTAAGTACGCATGTGTGAACTTTAATGTCTTCTGATTGCCCAATCCGATCCAGCCTGCCGATGCGCTGCTCCAGTAAATCTGGGTCCAAAGGCACATCCCAAAGCACCAAATGGTGCGCAAATTGAAAGTTGCGGCCTTCGGATCCTATCTCGGAGCACAGCAGCATACGCGCGCCTTCCGGGTCGGCAAAATACGCCGCGTTGCGATCACGTTGCGCCAAACTGAGCGCCTCGGTGAAGCGCGCAACTTTCACGCCCGAGCGCAGCCGCAGCGCCGATTCCAGCTGCTGCACTTTGTAAGCATGGCGGCAAATCAGCACCAGTTTTGCTGGGCTGAGCGAGTCAATCAAGTTCAGCAGCCAAGCAAAACGCGGATCATGCGTTAACGCCAAAATTTCTGGATTGTCTTGATCTGCCAGCAGCTCCGTTTTTGCCGCTATTGGCACTTCAGTCAAGCCGACGTCACGCTTAAATTCCAGCAGCAAGCGCGCTTTCATGGCCTCGTCGTGGGCGCTATCAAGCCGCGCCGCGTGCAGCACGCGCGCTGGAAAACCGCCGACGCTGACGCGCCGATTGCGCACCATCACCCGCCCCGTGCCGTGCCGATCAATCAGCGCATCCAGCAACGCGGTGCGCTCGCGCGGGTCGCTATCGGCGCGAATTTTCGCCGCCAAATTCGGCTCATCTGCCAAC
>JANNYO010000160.1:0-3993 GCA_031410115.1 Rhodanobacteraceae bacterium
TGCCGTCCGGTGACAGCATGCCGCCGCCGGTTTCGGGCACGCTCAGGGGCACTTCATCGCCACCCGCTACCGGCACTAAATACGGCCGGCCCGCGCGCTCATCAAAACCCAGGCGATTCATTCGCACCAGGATGTTTTTGCCGTCCGGCGTCCAGTCCAACACCCGATAATCAAAGCCACCGCGCGGCGGCATTGGCCCGACATCGTTATACCAAGTCAATTGTATCGGCGCTTCAGAACCGTCGCTGGGCATTACGTAAACCTGGCGTGTGCCGGAATACTCCGCCGAAAAAGCGATTTGCATGCCGTCCGGCGAAAATTTCGGGAACAGCTCCATGCCGGCGTGGCTGGTTAAACGTTTAGCATCACCACCGGTTCGTGCAGCGGTATAGATATCATTGCCATAAACAAACGCGACTTGTGACGCTGAGATATCTGGGAAACGTAACAGACGCGTGTCACTGCGCGCAGCACAAGTCATGCTGAGCAGCGTGATGGCAAGTAAAGTAGTACGCATAAGGCATCGAGGGCTGGAGGTGACCGGCGATGATAAGCACTTTGGCGTGTGTAGGAGGTGTGCTTAAAGTTAGAGATTCGCGGCTTTCTGCCGGATGCCCTCAAAAGAGCCAGTTGGTGGGCACAACAGGGATCGAACCTGTGACCCCTACCATGTCAAGGTAGTGCTCTACCGCTGAGCTATGCGCCCCAACTGAGCCGCGCACATTACCAGCGCCAACACGATCACACAAGTTTTTGTTGCCCAAACCGCCCGAGCAAAAAGCTGCACCGTTCAGGTATTTTGCATCAGCAAAACCAATGCGATCCGTGAGTGGCGCAAATTTGCTTCAGCTTTGTGCAGCGTTGCGGCTATGATCCGCGCTCTTTTGCTAAATAACGAGCGTCACTCGTGTGGGAAATTTTACGTGCGGGCGGGTTGATCATGATCCCGCTCAGCCTGATGAGCATTCTGAGCATTGCCATCATCGCCGAACGTTTTTGGGCGCTGCGGCGTGCGGCGATTTTGCCACCCGCGCTTGGGCCGCAGGTGCGCCAATATGCGAAAACGCATCGCTTGGAAGCCGCGCAGTTACAAGAATTGGAAGAAAATTCGCCGCTCGGCGCGGTATTGGCTACGGTGTTGGCGAACCGCAGTCGCTCGCGCGATGTGATTCGCCAGAAAGTTGAAGACGCGGGGCGCCAAGCCGTGCATGAGATGCATCGCTTTCTCAATTCGCTCGGCACGATCGCGATTATTTCGCCGCTTATGGGGCTTTTGGGCACGGTGTTTGGGCTAATCAAGATGTTTATGATTATCACCAGCTCAGGCATTGGTGATGCCAATAAGCTCGCCGGTGGCATAGGGCAAGCCCTGATTGCCACCGCGGCGGGCTTAGTTGTGGCGATTATTGCCTACGTTTTTCATCGCTTTTTGCGCGGTAAAGTGCAGAACTTGGCGATAGAAATGGAGCGTGAAGCCGGCGCGCTGATCGACGCGCTCGAAGCGCCTGCTGCGGTTGCACCGGCAGTCCGACCCGTCGCCGCTGCGCCTGTTCGTGCGTAGCCGATGAAATTTACCGATGACAAATCACTAGATGAGCCAGAAATCAACGTCATTTCATTGATTGACGTGATTTTGGTGCTGCTGATTTTTTTTATGGCAACCGCAACTTTTGAGCAGCAGTCGCGCTTGAAAGTCAGCTTGCCACAAGCGTCAAACAACAGCACGGAAAAAGACCAAGGCCCAAGTTTGGTGGTGCAAATTAACGCCGAAGGGCGTTTCTTTGTCGGCAATAGTGAGGTTATTAACGAAGGTTTGGAGACGCTGAAAGCCGCAATTGCGCTGACTGCTGGTGATAAACGCGATCAGCGCGTGATCCTGCGTGCCGATGGCCGCACGCCGCACCAAAGCGTGATTACCGCAATGGATGCGCTGAGTCAGCTGGGTTTTGTCAATCTGTCAATTGCAACGGTTCGGCGCGACGACAAAAATTAGTGCGAGGTGCTTTAGTGTCATGGCGTCTGCCTGGCGTTTTCGTTAAACACGCGATTCGATTCAGGCGCGCAATTCACTCTAGACACAGCGCCTACCGCTGCGCGGCCCGCACATTCGCGGTGCTGATATCGTCGTGAATTAGCGCTCGCAGTGCGGGTTCAAACTTTGCTGCATCTAATAAAAAGCCATCGTGGCCGGAGTTAGAGTGGATCGAGATATGCGCCGAATTCGGCATTAACGCCGCAAGACGGGCCTGCTCGCTGGGTGGGTACAGCCAGTCAGAATCCACAGCGACGATCAACGCGGGCAGGTTGAGCCGCCCGAGCGCAAAGCGCGGCTCGCCCCGGCCCGCACAGGCATCAAAACGATTCATCGCCCGATTAAGCCGCAAATAGCTATTGGCATCGAAGCGTTTAACCAGCTTGTTGCCCTGGTGCGCTAAGTAGCGATTCACCTCAAATTCGCCTGAGTCATCTTGTGCACGATCAAAGCGTGCGTCCAATTCTGCGCTGCAGCGATAGCTCAAATGCCCGATTTGGCGCGCCAAATTCAGACCCTCGACTGGGCCGTTATCGGCTAGATATCGCCCGTTCAAAAATTTCGGATCGCGCTCGATTTGGGCGCACTGCAGGCTCGACAGCGCAATCGCCTGCGCCGGCTGGCGGTAGCCCGTGGACACCAATGCAAGCCGTTGCACCATCGCCGGGAATTGCAAGGCCCATTCCAGCGCCTGAAATCCGCCCATCGAGCCGCCCAGCATCAGTTTGATTTTTTTGACGCCCAAATGCAGCGCCAAGGTGTGTTGATGCCGCACCATATCGCCGATGGTGATTTCCGGGAAATCAGCGCCGTGCGTGTCGGGCCCGGCGCTGCCGTAACAGCCGCCGAGCACATTCGCACACACGATAAAATCGCGCGTTGGATCAAGCGCTTTATCCGCGCCGAAAAGTGCTGCCCACCAATTTTCGACATCGGTGTTGCCGGTAAGCGCGTGGCATACCCACACCACATTGTCAGCCGCAGCATTGAGTTTGCCCCAGCTTTGATAGCCCGCAGTAGCAGCCGCAAGCGCTACGCCCGAGGCCAATGTCAGCGGCGCTTCGGGAGTGAATTGAACAACATTAGCCGGTATGAAACCGGCGATGTCTGGCGCCGTCGGCATCTTAGGCGGCGAGCTTTTCTGGCTCAACATTTGCCCGCGAGAGGCGATCCAAAGCCTGTGCGAAGTCGGCAATAATGTCTTCGATGTGTTCGATGCCAACCGAGATGCGCACCAAGCCGGGCGTGACACCGCTTTTCAATTGTTCCTCAGCGCTGAGCTGCTGATGGGTAGTGGCCGAAGGCTGGATGATCAGTGTTTTTGCATCCCCGACATTGGCAACATGGCTGACCAGCTTGAGCGAATCGATCAAGGTGCTAGCGGCTGTGTAGCCACTAGCGAGTTCGAGCGTGAACACGGAGCCAAAGCCGTGGCGGAGATATTTTTTGGCGCGCAAATGGTTAGGATGGTCACTAAATCCAAGATAGTTGACCTTCGCCACCTGCGGATGCGCGCGCAGCCAATGTGCGAGCTGATGCGCGTTTTGCTGATGCCGCTCGACCCGCAGACTTAAGGTTTCTAAGCCTTGAATAAGTAGGAAAGAATTGAACGGGCTTTGCGATGCGCCGAAATCACGTAAGCCTTCCACGCGTGCACGGATAGCAAATTGAATATTGCCAAACGGGCCTTTGGGGCCAAAGGTGTCAGAGAAAACCAAGCCATGATAGGAAGGCGAGGGCGTAGTGAACAGCGGATATTTGCCGCTGCCGTAATCAAACGTTCCGGCATCAATAATAATGCCGCCGATTGCGGTGCCATGCCCGCCGATCCATTTGGTGGCGCTTGCCACGACAATGTCAGCGCCGAATTCAATGGGCTTGCAGAGAAAACCGCCCGCGCCAAAAGTGTTATCCACAATCAGCACAATGCCATGTTCGTGCGCGAGCGCGCTGAGCTTCAA
>JANNYO010000161.1:0-2337 GCA_031410115.1 Rhodanobacteraceae bacterium
GCCGTAAATTTACTAACAAAAGCATTTGGCATCACGAAGTCTGCTGTTACATGCTTCGACAGGCTCAGCACGAACGGTTTCTGTCATGTTTTCGGGTTTCTCGATGAATGCCAGATTTTCCAAATGGCAAAAGTTCAAACAGATTCGAGCCGAATCAATAAGGTTCAACTACCGGGCATGCGCTTATCCGTCCAACTGCCAGTGATCGGTTGAATAACCATGCTTGGATCGCCCAATAGCTCAGTGCCGATCAGCACGTCGCGCAGCGTGATTGGCAAACTACGCTTTGCCGCAAGCAGCGCGTCGCCCAGACGCGTAGTTTGTTGCAAGCTGACACCCAGCGCCTTAGAAAGCGCTGCATGGCTGCTGACTTCGGTCAAACCTGTGGCACCAAAAACGGCAACTGCGCCTTTGCCGGGACTTAGCAGAAATGCGTGCGCCATGGTGTTTGCGCTAGGTGATACGAAGTAGCTGTTCCAGCAGCCCCACTGCATCAGCAAAAATGGCTGTTGCGCGTTGGTTAGCAAGCTAACGTCAGCGGCATTGAACAAACTTTGTGCGGCCCAACGTGTCGGCGCACTATGTCCGACGTAGCTCAGCAGGCGTAACCCTGAATTGGCTTGCGCAATCGTAGCGGCGCGTGCTGCTGTGACTCCCATTACGTCACTTTGAATCAGCTGGCCGTCAAAGCGTGGTGCAAGCGCTTGCGACCAATCCGATGCGGTGCCGGAAAAATCAGCTTGGCTGTCACTTGGGCCTACAAGAATAGCGGCGCTGCGATTACTTTGATTGCCCTCAAACACGCGTATTTTGCGCAAGGCTTCGATCAGCTCAACGTCACTGCGTACCGGCAGACGCCCGATCGCCAAGTCAGGCTTACCATCGCTATCTGTGTCTGCAAAAAGCTCATCGCTGGCAGCAAAGCGCACGTATTCACTGGTTTGCGCGTAAAGCGTTGGGACAAAGCTAACTGAGCCCGCGCTGAGGTAGTCTTTATAGTCATAGGTATCGCCGCCGATGATCAAAACATAGCGGGTTCTCCAGTTTTGCTGCGCGTCGCGTACAAACGCCGCAATCGCTGCAGCGTCCACCAAGCTGTGTGTGTAGCTGCGGTAGATGCTTTCTGGATCAATCACCTGCACGCTCATGCCTTGCGCACGCCGCAGCGCCGCCAACTCGTTGGCGCCGTTGTGAAAGCTGCTGTGCGCAATAATGACCAAATCAGCGGATTGTTTGGTCATGTTGATGGCCGGCGCACGCAGCGCGCTGACGTCAGGCTTTAACAATGCGCTGTCGCTAGAAATCCAGATGCTTTGGGCGCCGTCATTGACGCTGGCGACAAAGCTTGCCGTCGCGCTACCGTTTACGATTTCGGAATTCACTGCGAACGCTGTGGCGCTGTCGTTTTGAATGCGGAACCCGTTGAGCGTGGTGGCATTGCTGTTAAAGCCTGCAATCGACAGCGCGCTGATTTTATCCGTCGATTTCTCAGATGCTTGCAGCGCGCCAAAAAAGCGCGCGTTGCTGGCCTGTGCTGGACGCAAATAGCGCACCGACAGACTGTCCAGATTGATCATGTCATAGCTGTAGCCGGTGTCCGCTGGCAGGCTAATGAGTACATCGGCAAATGCTGCCTGGGGCACGAACGCTGCCATCGCATTCATCGGCACGAAGCCATCAGCACGCAGGTTGGCAAGCACCACACCATTGATGGCAATCACGGCGTGGTGATCCGCACCCGCGGTATTCGCGTGATCAATCGCGCCCCACATGGCGGCACTCAGCCAAGCTTGTGAGCCCGGAATGACGCGTTCAAGCGACAAACGGTAGCTGCGGCTTAGGCTTTGCCCGTTGGCAAACAAACTATCGGCAAACCAAGGGTCGGCCACCGGCGCGCTAAAGGAATAATTGCGCTGCGCTGCGAAACTCTCGGTGGCAACTTCAATGGCTGGCACAGTACCGTTAGGCTTTGCCTGGACGAATGGCTGCGCCTGGACGAATGGCTGCATCGGCAGCGCTAATCGCGCATTCTTGCTGATGTAGAAGCGGTTGAAATCGCTATACAAGCTGCTGCGCTTGGCGGCGTAGAAAACAATGCGAGAGCTTGCTTGCATCTCGTCTCGTTTGCCCAGCCCTTCGATCAAACGTGACACTGCCCCGTTGATGTCGGTCACCGCAATGTCGCCTGCTGGCAAACCAATGACGTCAACTCCGGCATTGAGCAAGTCCTGAGCGCTGAGCTGATACATACCGGCATCGGTGGTCGTGATCAATGCGGTGTCCGATTGCGGTTGCGGTGCGCGGCTTTGAATTTGATTCTGCTCGGCGCGTATCGCT
>JANNYO010000162.1:0-4846 GCA_031410115.1 Rhodanobacteraceae bacterium
GCCCCAGTGACGGGCGCGATCGTCAACAGTGCCGTTTTAGTGGCGAACCCAGCGCTGCTCAGTGTGCCGAGCAGCATGAGCGTCAACGAAAGCCAGGGCAGTGTCACGATTCCCATCACACTGCTTTCTGGCCAGATTGCCTTCGGCAGTTTTCGCGTGCGCGTCAACGGTCAAAGTGCGGTTATCGGGGAGGATTTTATTGAATCTGACCTCCCCTCGGCGTTGACTTCGACCGAGCTTGGCGTTGAATTGGTACGCGATGAGCGCATTGAAGGCAATGAAACTGCGCAGATTGAAATTTATGACATCCAAGGTGCGCGCTTTAACCGCACGACGATTGATTTGACAATTATTGATAACGATAGCGTCGCGCCACAGACATTTGTCGTCACCACGGCGGTCGCGCAAAACGACGGCTGCGCGGTCAATGGCTGCAGTTTTAACGAGGCGATTGAGGCGGCAAATACCTCTCTGGGTGCGGATCGAATTGAGTTTAATTTGCCGGCGGCGGGGGTGATCGATGTGGCGACTAGTTTACTAAGCACGGGCGATTTAGTGCTCGATGGCCGCAGCCAAGCGGGGTATGTTGCCAGCACGAATTTGCTCGGCGCGCCGAACGGCACAATGGGCGTACAGCTGCGGCTGTCGCCGGGCGCTTTGACGTTCAACGGGCGCACTGAAATTTATGGCGTTGCCATAGATGGCACGGCGTCCATTTCGCTCAGCAGCCCAGGCGAAAGTTTAGTGCAGGGCAGTTTTATCGGAGCGGATCGCTTTGGCGCAATGAACGTTGCGCAGAGCGTGTTCTTGCGCACGGGCAACAATGTGCTGTTGGGCGGTGCGCTAGCGCAAGAACGCAACATGCTATCGACCGGGCTGATCGGTGATGGCTTCGATACCGGCTTAAATAATCCAGGCGTGCGCATGATTGGCAACTGGGTAGGCTTGGGTAGCAATTCGACTTTTGCTCAGAGCAGTATCAACGTTAAGACGCGGCGTTTGCTAATTAGCAACAACGATTTTTTCAATAAGCTCGGAGTTGAGGGTTTTTTTGGTGAAGCCCGCTCTGATCGATGGGTGCGCGGCAATCGTTTTAGCGGGCCAGGTGGCATACAGCTGTTGCTGGTGCAGCAAGCGCTCGTCGGTGGCGCAGCGGCGGCAGATGCCAATCGTTTTTTTAACTTAACGCCAGAAGTGGGCAGCTTGCTGCGTGAAGGAAACATTCGCCTGATCACCTCGAACGCGGAACTGCGCGGAAACCTGATGGGGGGCAATCCTGGGCGCGCGGTGGTCGTTGATGATCGGCGTTTGGCGAATGCGAACGATGCCATGCGGCTTGAGTCTTTGGACGATCCTTTCGATGTTGATGCATTTCGCAACGCGGGAATTCGTCAGCGCTTTCAAAACGCGCCGGAGATCCTAAGCGTCAGCCGCACGCTGACCCAGGTGACGTTGACGTATCGAGTGAATTCTTTGCCGGGCTACAGTCGCTATCCGCTCAGTATTGAATTTTTTCAAGCCGAGGATGATGAAGGCAAAGCCATTCTTGGCAGCGACGTTTATTTGGCGAGTGAGGCGATGACGGTTAAATCGCTGACACTGCCGATTCCTGTCGGCGTAAGTTTTGCCCCAACTGATGTTGTACTCGCCACAGCGACGGATGCCGATGGCCAGTCCAGCACCTTCAATCGCTATCCGCTGCGAGTGCGCATCACGCAAGATTCGCCGGATGCCTCAACGCCCGGACAGCTCGTTACCGTCGGCGCAGAATTTAGTTCCAACGGCCCCGTAGCACCCTTTGGTAAAATGCTGGTGGTCCTGCGACCGTCCTTACAAAACTCAAACGTTTTTGCCGACACTTTCTTCACTTATTGCCGCGCAACCATTGCCAACGTAGCCGGCAATCTTGCCAGCGCCGTGTGCACCGGAACCGACAGTGGCACCCTAGTCAGTGCGCCGAGCGCGATCTATGCAAGCTTGGGCTTTGATACCCCATTTGCCCTCGAAGTGGATCAGGAGGCGCATACGATTCGTCAAGCCAGCGGGGATTTTAGTATCGCTGCGGATACCGCTGTGGCGAGCGAATTGGCGCTCGGCGTCGACGCCTGTGCGGCGCGCAGCTTCACCCTAAGCGCGCGAAACATTGGGCCGGATACAGCAACCGCGACGCTTAGTCTGCCCCGCCCTACCACCGGCGTTTTGCAAGACTGGCGCTACACCTGCACCAGTTCAGCGGCCATTTGCGGCGCGATCAGCACGGGTACGACGACACTCGCCACGGCAGTCACGTTAGCCGCCAACACCCAGCTTGATTTGCGGGTGGACTTTCGCGGTGTGCAAACGCCACGCGGGCCGATTAGTTTTGGCGCGAACGTCGCCATTCAAACGCCAGCGACTGATCCAAACCCGAACAACAACGCCTTTAGTTTGAGCGTGCCATTGACACTTTTTGAGAACGGCTTTGAGGACGTCTCGCCGTTACGGTTGTGCCCGCTTTGAGTTGCGCGCAGTCATTCGTAACACCCGTTATGCTGACCGCAGCGGTGGTCAACGTGACTGTTAAATAGGAAATTGGCCGCAAAAAAAGTCGCCGCCGCTTACGGCCCGAGCGCCCGGGCTAAACCGACATCTTTCTGGCTATTCAACATATTCGTGACCTAACGATACACATCGCCACCACCGACCGTTTTCCAGCGTGGATCACTGCCGGTGCTGACTTTGCCGGCCTTTTTATCCCACAGCACAATTTGCATATTGCCCCAGGTGCGTTCGTTCGGCGAAACGGTGAAGCCGCGCTTTTGCAAAGCGGTGATTTCTGCTTCAGTGAATGCGCCGGCTTCAGCGGAAATAGCATCCGGCAGATACTGGTGATGAAACCGCGGCGCGGCGGTGGCGGCCTGCGCATCACGTCCGTCAATCAATTCCAACGCCGCCAAAAGCACCATGGTGATGATGCGGCTGCCACCCGGCGTGCCCAGCACCGCGACGCGATCGGCCCCAATCATAAAGGTTGGCGTCATCGACGACAGTGGGCGTTTGCCAGGTGCGATTGCATTGGCATCATCGCCGACTAAACCAAAGGCATTTGGCACGCCGGGCTTGACGGAAAAATCATCCATTTGGTTATTGAGCAAAAACCCGGTGCCCGGTGCGACAAAACCGTTGCCAAAAGGCAAATTGACGGTTTGCGTCCACGCCACCATGTGCCCGTCTTTATCAATGATGGAAAAATGTGTGGTGTCAGTGCCCTGCGCACTCATGCTGATGCCCGGCAACATGTCACTCGGCGTGGCTTTGTCTGGGTTGATCGACGCGCGCAAACCGGCGGCGTAATCCGTGCTCATTAATAGCGCAACCGGCACTTCGGTAAAGTCTGGGTCACCCATGTAAATTGCACGATCCCGGTAGGATCTGCGCATTGCTTCAACCAGCAGATGCGCGCGCGCTACCCTATTCAACTTAGTCAGATCATAGCCCGCCAAAATATTAAAAATGCAGGCCAACGCCGTGCCACCGGACGACGGCGGTGGGGCCGTCAAAAACTCATAGCCGCCGTAAGAGAAATTCAGCGCACGGCGTTCAACGACGGAATAATCCGCTAAGTCTTTCACCGACCAAATGCCGCCGGCTGCATTCACGCCTGCGACCATTTTTTCCGCAAATTCGCCCGAGTAAAACTGCGCCGAATGACTATCCCGAATCAGGCGCAAGGTGCGCGCTAAATCGGGCTGTTTGAAGTTGCTGCCCAACGCCATTGCCTTACCGCTGCGTAAAAATTGACTGGCTGCAGCCGGATATTTAGCTAAGGTTTCAACGCGAAAACTTTGCATGGCAAAATTTTTATCACCCCAGGCGTAGCCTTTTTCTGCCAAACGAATCGCCGGTGCCAAGGTTTGTTTAAAACTCAACCGGCCATAGTGGCTTTGCACGTGCCACAGTGCCGCCGGCACGCCGGGGATCGCAGCCGCCAGCGGGCCGTTGACGCTCAAATCACGATTGGGCTCGCCTTTGGCATCCAAATACATATCCCGGGTCGCGGCAAGCGGCGCTTTTTCACGCGCATCAACAAACACCGAACGCTGATCGGCGGGTTTATCGGGAAAATACAGCAACGCAAACGCACCGCCACCCAGGCCTGAGCTTTCCGGCTCCACCACACCCAGCGCCGCCGACACCGCGACTGCGGCATCAAAAGCATTGCCGCCCGCTTTCAAAACTTCCATACCCGCCGCTGTCGCCAGTTTATTCGCGCTCGCAATCGCAGCTTCGGGTGGCTTTGCGCTTGCAACACCACTTTGGGCGAAGGCAAGGGTGCAGCAGAGCAGCGCGCTTAGCGCCAAAACGTGTCGAATCATGTGGGCGTTCCATTGTTAGTTAACTGCGCATATTTCAACCGCAGCTGGTCATTCGTTTCAATATGAATTGGGTCAATAAAAATGCACTCAACTGGGCACACTTCAACGCACTGCGGCACATCAAAATGGCCCACACACTCGGTGCATTTACTTGGGGTGATGTGATACAGCTTCTGCCCGGCATAAATCGCCGCGTTCGGGCATACCGGTTCGCAAACATCGCAGTTGACACATTGATCGGTAATAAAAAGGGCCATGCGCATCGCGGTGTTGAAGTGGCGCCAAGCTTAACCTCAAGTCGGGTTTGAATGTTTTGGCGGGCTAAGCAGCCGCATTCCACTTGGTGAAAAAAGAGTCTCGCCGATCAGGCGACACGGCAGATAAGTCTCGCCGATCAGGCGACACGGCAGATAAGTCTCGCCGATCAGGCGACACGGCAGATAAGTCTCGCCGATCAGGCGACACGGCAGATAAGTCTGACTCGCGCATCG
>JANNYO010000163.1:0-8262 GCA_031410115.1 Rhodanobacteraceae bacterium
CTGACACTTATATCAATCCGGCCGGCGGCATAGCCTCTCGGCGTTCGCTCGGTCTGGCGGCAGTGCCGCCAAAGCGACTGCTCTCACCCTTCCCAAAAACGCCCCGAAACTTTATCTTCCTCGTTCGCCCGGCGCGCAATCGAGGTTACGCCAGCAACGCTGGCGCATCCCGGGCTTCGCCCATATGCACGCTAATCACCACTTGGTGATCGTGATCTTTGATTTGAATTGGCCATTCAAACGCGCGTATCACCGTGTTTTGTAAGGTTGCGACGTCGCTTTTTTTGGCACTCAATAAAAGGCCTAAGCTCAGCGCATCGATTTGCCAAATAGATTTGCTGCCGCTCAAAATCGTGCGCACTCGCGCCGCAACAGCGAGGCATAAATCGTTCGTGCTGACCTGTATTTGCGGCTGAATTTCGATGCGAAGGATCAGCGCGAGGCGATCTTTTGCACCTGCCCAATACGCCTCCAGGCGCAAACGCTGCCCGGCTAATTCTGGCGTATCAATGGCATGGGTTTCGCGACTTAAAATGCCGCGAACAATGAAGGTTTGAAAACCTGCAAATTCGCGCGCGTTGCTGAGATCGCGTTGCGCGATGACGGTGCAATTTTCGCCCAACGCATTTTTGAAATCGAACTGTCGTGGCGTTGAATCAGGTGTTTCGGTAGGCGCATCTGGCGGCGCATCTAGCAACGTTTGAAGCGCGACTAGCTTGACTGCAGAGGCGCTCAGTGGCTTGTACAGCAGCTCTTTCGGCAAGCGCCCGGCAAGGCGGCAAAATGCCTCATTGGCGACGCGCACTGCGCCGTTTGCATCCAGCACCCAAACCGGCTCGGGCAGTTGATCAAGCAACCAATGCATCAGTGTGCTGGCACGTTTGGCCAGCACAACGTGATAGATGCCTAAGCGTGCGGTCCAGGCAAAACAGAGAAACAGCATCAACAGCGGCACCACCAACGGCACCCAAAAATTCAATTTAAACAATACATAGCAGCAGGCAATCAGTAGCGTTAACGCGACGCCGGTGCGCAAAAACATCTGCCGAAACGAGGTTAATCCGTACAGGCTGACGGCAAAGAGTAATGACCAGGTCAGCATCCACACATACTCAAGCCAGTTCGGCCAGTCCTGCATCGGGCGCCAGCCCAATTTGCTCAAACCAATCAGCTGATCAGCGTTGAAGGCATTGAGCGTGGACGGATGAATGTTCTCGTCGATATCAAAAAAATGCCGACCAAATCCGGTTTTTATTTGGGTCATGCGCAGGTTGGCGTTGTCGCCAATAACGACCAGTTTTCCTTTCAATTGTGTCACTTGCGGTTTTCCGTCAAGGACGTCAAACCAGCCCAATTCGGGAATGCCGCCGGTATGTGCGCGCGCAATGTAGTGCGCAGTGGCACCCTCTACTGCGTCACCAAAATCCGCGTAGCTTGCGCTCGGCGTGGCATAGCTTTGCGCGCCGACATGCAGCACGCCAGCTGCATCTGCACCAATTGGCGCGGCGTTTGTACGCTTCAGATAAGACTGTGCGGCCAAAAACGGCATGGTCTCGACCCAGCGCGATTGTTTATCAGAAAAAAAACTGGTCATCACACTGCGATAGCGTTCGTCGATGTCCATAACTTTGAACACAAAGCCCGCGTGGCCGAAATTTCCGGCGGCCTGATAGTATTCAGTCGCATTCGCGGTCCACGCACTCTGATCTTTAATCTGCGCGACGTAGACGTTGTCGTATTTGCGCAAGCTTTCCAGCAACAAATCGCGCCCCGGTGGTACCGGTACATCGCGCTGGTTTGACAGCATTACCACCGCCGGGCCCTGGGCTTGAACGGCGTCTAGCACGCGCGCAATGAGCGCATCGCTGGCGGGGTTTGATTCGGCGCGGCCGAGTTCATCGTCCTTCAGCCCGACAACCACGACATCCGCGCTTGCACCCGCTACCCGCTGCGTTTTTTCAAACGCGTCGTAAGCCAGTAAGGTCAAAGGCTCAAGATAACTGTAAGCGCGCAAGCCCAAAAGCAGCGCGATGCACAAGCCGAAAAAAATCAGCCCGGCCAAATTTCGCCGCGAAAAAAAGTGTTTGAATTGCGTAAGCGAACGACTTAAAAACATTGCACAACCTGAGGAGCAAAGTGCCGCAGCAGGGTTTGCGTTTGGCTTGGTCGTAAGCATAAGCCTAGTTCCGTTTGATTTGTTCTGCTAGGCTTAACTTTCGGGTTTGCAGATGGCGGCGGTAAAGCCAAGTACCAAGCTTGATTGCCGTGTCGCTGTTGCGAGACATGATTGCCGTGTCGCTGTTGCGAGACTTGATTGCCGTGTCGCTGTTGCGAGACTTGTCTTCTGTGTCGCCTGTGCGGCGACACTTGTGCAGGGTGTTCGGTCTGGGCACCGCAAATAGTCAATGGAGCAAACAACCATGCTTTTCTGCCCAGACATCGTTAGCGAAATTGCCATGTGTGCTTTAGTGGCGTTCGTCGGTTCAATCTGTCGGTGCGCCTAAGTTGAACAGCACGCCTGTGTGTTCGGTTCAGTCCGGGCCAATCCGGCTTGAGGTACGCGAACACATATGTGGCATCGTCAGTGAAGTGGCAAGCGTCAATCACGCGTGGCACCAACAAATAGACGGTTTAGGTGAAAACTTAAAGCTCACTGGGCGCAGCGCGTGCGATGGTGTTTTTTTTCCACATGCGGCAACCGTTATTCCCGCCGGGCTGCCGATGTCTTGGCGCGTGGGCTTTCGCTTGAAGCGTCTTGTGGTTGAGTTGAGCCCGGAGTTTTTGCACGCACAAGTGCGCGATGAGAGTGGTGAAGCCTGGCCGGCATTGAACGAGTCTCCGCCTGTGCATGATCGTTCGTTGGAGCATTTTTCCGCGTTAATACAGCTGGAATTGAGCCAGCGCGCGCGGCCATCGGATGCATTTTTAACCGCCCTTGCGCTGATGCTTCGCCAGCACTGGTTACAGCGCTATACCCTGGTGCCCGAGGAGGCCAGCGATGTGTCATTGAGCGGCTGGTTTTTACAATTGCGCAGCTACATTGATAAAAATATCGAAGGTGATCTCAATGTCGATCGCTTGGCAAAAACCATTGGTTCCAGCCCGCAGCAGCTGTTGCGCTGGATGAAGCGCGACTTTGGAACCACGCCGCAACAGTATGTCATTCGCTGTCGAATCGATGCGGCAAAACGCGTGTTGGCAAATCCCGCACTGCCGTTAAGTGACTTGGCGTTGGCCTGCGGCTTTAGCAGCCAGCCACACTTTTCAAATGCCTTTAAAAAGCAAGTAGGCGTAACCCCAGGGCAATTTCGCGAGCTACATACCCGCTAACGAACGAGAGCCGAGCGCTTTAATCGTCAGAATGTCACGCGGTGGATGTTTGCTGACACGGCTATTAACTTCGGGCATGCTTGAACCTCTTTGTTTGGCTCTTGTTCAGGGAATTTCTATGCGCATTGTATCGACTGATGTTTACGGCGGCCCCAATCGGTTCGCCCTGTTCCCCTGCATTTTGCACGTGGTAGACCTTGCCGAATTGGAGCAACTACCTACAAACAAACTGGGCGCAAGTTTTATCGACGGGCTGACCGCCGCGCTGCCGAGCTTGGCAGAGCATGGCTGTTCCTACGGTGAGGCCGGTGGTTTCATCAAGCGCATGCAGGAAGGTACGTGGATGGGGCATGTGTTTGAGCATGCGGTGCTGGAGATCCAAAATTTGGCCGGCCACAAAGTCACGTTCGGCAAAACCCGTGGCACGAAAAAGCCGGGTGAGTACAACGTCGTGTTTGAAGTGCAGGATCCGGATGTGGGCTTGGAAGCCAGCAAACTTGCGCTGCGTTTGCTGCATTCCTTGCTGCCGGAGCCGCTGAAAGCCAAGTATGGCGAGGCGTCTTTTAATTTTGCCTCTGAGCGCGACTGGTTCATTCGCTACACACAAAAGCGCGAGTTGGGCCCCTCGACCGGCAGTTTAGTTAAGGCGGCGGAGGATCGCGGTATTCCCTGGCTGCGTTTAAATCAGCAGTCTTTGGTGCAGCTGGGCTATGGCAAATATCAGCAGCGTATTCAAGCAACAATTACCTCAGAAACCCGCCATATCGCGGTGGAATTGTCGTGTGATAAAGAAATGTCGCACAAAATTTTTGAAGATTTAGGCTTGCCGGTGCCTAAGCAACGTACTGCCTCAAGCGAACGCGAAGCGCAACGCGTAGCCGAACGCATTGGCTTTCCCGTGGTCGTTAAACCGTTCAATGGCAACCACGGTCGCGGTGTCAGCATTAATCTCAAGACCGCGGAAGAGGTTGGTGCGGCTTACCTAAGCGCCGCCGAGCACAGCCGAACGGTGGTGGTCGAGAATTTCATTTTAGGACTTGATCACCGCATGTTGATCGTCAACGGCGAGCTCGTCGCTGCGGCAAAACGCGTGCCTGGGCATGTGACTGGCGATGGCAAAAGCACGATCAAAGAGTTGGTCGACGTCGTCAATGCCGACCCGCGCCGTGGCATCGGCCATGAGAAGCAGCTGACGCGCATAGAAATGGATGCGCAGGCGGAGCGTTTGCTGGCGAAAAAGGAATATGCGCTGGACACTGTTTTGGCGGTGGATGAAATTTTTTATTTGCGCGAAACCGCTAATTTGTCGACAGGCGGGACCGCTGTTGATGTGACGGATATTGTTCACCCCGACACCAAGGCGATGGCGATACGCGCCGCCAAAGCGATTGGACTAGACGTTTGCGGCGTCGATTTTTTGTGCGAAGACATTAGCCAAAGCTATCGCACGCACGGCGGTGGCATCTGCGAAATTAACGCCGCACCGGGCTTTCGTATGCACGTTTCGCCCAGTGAAGGGCAAGGGCGCGATGTGGGCGGCGCGGTGATGGATATGCTGTTTCCGAAAGGCAGCCCGAGCAAAATTCCAATCGCCTGCATTACCGGCACAAACGGCAAAACCACCACCAGCCGCATGCTCGGGCATATCTTAAAATTGGCCGGCTATACCGTCGGCTTGACCACGACAGATGGCGTTTACATCGACGGCAAGCTCAGCGTTTCTGGCGACATGACCGGGCCCGTGGCGGCACAAATGGTGCTGCGCGATGCCACCGTGGACGCGGCGGTGTTGGAAACTGCGCGCGGCGGGTTACTGAAAAAAGGCATGGCGGTGCGTGAGTGTGATGTTGCCGCCTGCTTAAACGTGCAGAGCGATCACTTGGGCCTGCGCGGCATTGATACCCTGGATGAGTTAGCCGAAGTCAAGCGCACCGTGGTCGAAATTGCCACCGACACTGCGGTGCTGAATGCGGATGATCCACGCTGTTTGAAGATGGCGGCGTTCACGACTGCCAAGCACGTGTGCTACGTCACGATGAACCCAAATCACACGCTGGTGCGCGCCCACATTCGCGCCGGTGGCCGGGCCGTGGTGCTCGAGCAGGGCATGAATGGCCACATGATCGCGCTATACGACAAAGGCGCGCATACGCCCTTGATGTGGACGCACTTGATCCCGGCAACCTTGGAAGGGCGCGCGATGCACAACGTGCAAAACGCGATGTTCGCCGCGGCCTTGGCGTATGGCATGAATATCAGCCGCGACAATATCGAAAACGGTTTGCGCACCTTTGCCACGACCTTTTTTCAAGCCCCTGGGCGCTGCAATATTTTCGACGAACACCCGTTCAAAGTCATCATGGATTACGCGCACAACGCACACGGTGTGGGCGTAATGGCGCAGTTGACGGATCGCTTATCTACCGTCGGGCGCAAGCTGGTGGTAATGACTGCACCCGGGGATCGCCGCGATGAAGACATTCGTGCCTTGGCCGAGGCCGCAGCTGGGCATTTTGATCACTACATCATTAAAGAAGACGACAACACCCGCGGCCGGCGGCAAGACGAAGTCGCGAAAATCATGCGCGATACCTTGCTGAAACACGGCATTGCGGATGCTGCGATTGAGACCTTGCACGATGAGCAAAAAGCGGTTGAGCACGGTTTGAAAATGGCCAAGCCGGGTGATTTGCTGATGGTATTCGCCGATCAAATTCCGCGCACTTGGAAGCAAATTATCTATTTCAAACCCGACGCTGGTGCTAGCGTGATTCGCCCGCAATTGGGCGATCAACCGGCGGCAATGATGTCCTCGCTTGCCGGTGTCGAAGAATTTACCGGTAGCGGAGATATGGAACTGATCACCGATGGGCGTGGCGTATTTGTTGCTGTTGAAGAAGCGTCGGATTGAAGCTGCGGGGTGCCGCTGCGCTGCTGCTGGGTGGACTAACACTCGCTTGCGCGCATGCCCGGCCATTGGTGATCGGCACACTCAGCACGCGGCCGGATTATCATGTGCCGCGCATGCTGCCGTTGGCGAAACTGGTGGCGGCAAAACTCGGTGCATACGGTATTTCCGGTGCGCGCGTGATGCTGGCAAAAGATATTCCCCAGCTGTGCGCACAAATGCGTGCCGGGCAGCTTGATTGGGTAACCGTGACAATTGCTGCTAGTTTCACTTTGGTACGTGATTGCGGCGCGCAGGCCATGCTGCGAGCGGTCGACGCCCAGGGTGCGGTGTATCGCACGCTGTTTTTTGCGCGCAAAGACAGTGATTTGCTAACGCTAGAGCAACTGGTCGGCAAGCGTTTGGCGCTGCGCAATCGCGGTTCGACCAGTAGTTTTGTTATCCCCAAAATATTGTTGCGCCGGGCGCATTTGCCAATGCAACAACTGCGAACGCGGCTTGAACCGAATGCACCCGAGCAGATTAATCTGGTGCTCGCTGGCAGTGAAACCAACAGCGCGCTGTGGGTCGTGCATGGTTTGGCGGATGTCAGTGTCGCCAATTCTATTGACTGGGAAGATGAGGCGCTGTTTCCGCGCGCGCTGCGCGATCAGCTGAAAATTATCTACCAAAGCCCGCCGATTCCGCTCGGACTAGAGCTGATCCGACAAGATTTGCCGCCGGCTTTTCGCGCTAGTTTGCTGGAGGCGATGCAATCGATATCACCCAGCGCTGCCGGGCAAGCGGCGTTGCACGTGTATGCCAACGCCGAGCGTTTTGAGCTAATCCCAAATGAATTGGCGGCTACCTTGGCCCAGTTCGCGAGTGAGTTCGATGCGCTGCAGGCACAGGAGGGGCCATGAAAATATCGCTTCGCTGGCGCTTTGCCACACTCATCGGCGGCGTTTTGCTGCTTGCTTTGGTCGGTTTGAGCTGGGTTTTGTATAGCCAAGGTCGAATTTTGACCGGCGAAATGACCGCGTTGGGCGCCGCAACGTTGGCACGCGCAGCCGAGCAACAGCAGCGCCAGCGGGCGATTTTATTGAGTGATTTCTTAGCGCCCACATTGGTCAGCCCGGTGTATTACGCCGATTTTGATGCGGCGCGCAAACTGATCGAAACTGCGCTCAAGCAGCCGGATGTGCTTTACGCCGTGGTGTTTGATCGCGATGGTAAGCTGGTGTTTGACGGCTCAGTAATTGTTGAGCGCTTTGGCGAGCCAATGAGTGATGCCGGCGCGGACGTCGCACGCGCAGCGACTGAGCGCATCGTGCAAATTTTGGGTGATCGCGTCGAAGTGGTAACGCCTTTGCTGGTCGGCGCTGAACGCATTGGCGGTTTGCGATTGGCGTTGAGCCTAACGCCCGCGCGCGAATTGGCGCAGGCGCAGCGGGAAAAATTGCGTGCAGCAAGTGCGCTGAATTTGAGTGCGCGCACCTTAAAAGCATTGCCGCTGTTGGCGTTGCTTGCCGCGGTGGCAGCACTGATCGCGTCTTTTGTTGCGCGTGGTTTAGTGGCGCCGATTTTGACGCTGCGCAGCTACGCCCGCGCGGTGCAAACCGGGGACTACCAAGTGCGCACTGAAAGCGCGCGGCGCGACGAAGTGGGCGATTTAATGCGCAGCTTTGACGCCATGGCCGATGCGGTTGCGCGCCAGCATGAAGAAATTACTCAGCTTGCGTTTTCTGACAGCTTGACCAGCTTGCCGAACCGCAACCGCGTCAAAGCACTGCTGCAATCGCACTTGGACTGTGACCCTCAGCGGCTAAAACCACTGGCGATTTTGCTGTTTGACCTGGATGATTTCAAACGCATCAACGATAGTTTGGGACATGACGCTGGGGATCAGCTGATCAAGCAGCTGGGCGCGCGTTTGACGCATTGGGTGGCGAGCACCGTCGCGCAATTTGATCGAACGCAGGCAGCAGATGCGGCGACATCTGCGCCCGCGTCTAGCGTGCATGTGGCGCGGTTTGGCGGCGATG
>JANNYO010000164.1:0-2604 GCA_031410115.1 Rhodanobacteraceae bacterium
CCGCCAACGCCAACGCAGCAAGCCTGTGCATCTTGTTTAACCCAAGCGCTCGTCCGCAAATGTTCACGCTCAGCGGCAGCGATTGGCAGCAGCTGTTTGATAGCAGCAACGCCAACGCATCTGCCGGCGCATCTAGCGTTACGCAAAGCGTCGTAAACGCTCCAGCCCGCGCCCTAATTTTACTTGCGCGCGCAGCAACTTCGTCCAATTCCAGGAGTTCCAATGATTGACTTACAGCAGCGCAGCGCCGGCGTGCTGTTACACATTACCTCTTTGCCTGGGCCGCACGGTATCGGCGATTTTGGCCCCGCTGCGTATCAATTCGTTGACTGGCTGTGCGCTGCTGGGCAGCGTATATGGCAACTATTGCCGAGTAACCCGATCGGCCCAGGAAATTCACCCTACCAAAGCGTCAGCGCCTTTGCGGGTAGCCCGCTGATGGTGGCGCTTGAGCCATTGGTTGCCGCTGGTTGGCTAGATGCGCCGAGTACGCCACAACCCGCGTTCAATGACGCGCGCGTCGAGTTTGATCGCGTCGTGCCCTGGCGCCTTGCGCAACTGAGAGCCGCAGCAGCAGGTTTTTTTGCCGGCGCCAATAGCGCGCAGCGCGCCGCATTTGCCGACTACATCAGCGCGCAAAAAAGCTGGCTGGATGACTACAGCGTGTTCATGGCGCTTGAAGTCGCGCACACAGGCCAAGCCTGGTGGCATTGGCAACCGGCGCTGCGGGATCGCGATCTGGTCGCGTTGGCGGCCGTGCGTCAACAACACAGTGCGGAGATTCAATTTTGGCAGTTTGTGCAGTGGTGTTTTGACTCCCAACTGCTGGCGCTTAAAGCGTATGCGAACGCGCACGGCGTGGCACTAATGGGCGACTTGCCGATTTTTATCGCGCACCACAGCAGTGATTGCTGGGCGCGGCCGGATTTGTATGAATTAGACGATCGCTTTCAGCCCACTGCGGTCGCTGGTTGCCCTCCGGATGCGATGGCGCCGACCGGGCAGCGCTGGGGCAACCCGCTGTATCGCTGGGATCGCATGGCGGCAGAAAATTATGCCTGGTGGACGGCAAGGCTTAAGCGTGCGCTAAATCAGGCGGATGTGTTTCGCATTGATCATTTTCGCGGTTTCGCTGGTTACTACGAAATACCTGCGGCATGTCTAACCGCCGAGCAGGGCAGGTGGGTCACGGGGCCGGGTAAAGCGCTTTTTGATGCGATTAGTGCTTCGTTAGGAAGCTTGCCAATTGTGGCGGAAGACTTAGGGCTGATCACGCCGGACGTGATCCAGCTGCGCGATGCCTTGGGTTTTCCCGGCATGAAAATTGTGCAGTTTGCCTTTGGCAGCGATGGCAGCGATGGTTTTTTACCGCACAACTGGCTGCGAAATTTCGTTGCTTACACCGGCACCCACGACAACGATACCGTGCGCGGCTGGTGGCAAAACGCGCCCGAATCCGAGCGCGCCTATGCCGGCACCTATTTGGCGGCGTCGGAATCTGACGCACACTGGGCGATGATTCGCGCCTGCTGGAATTCCGTCGCCAACACCGCCGTGTGCCAGTTGCAAGATGTGCTGGGCCTGGATTCCCAGCACCGCATGAATATTCCCGGCACGGTCGGCGCCCACAATTGGACCTGGCGTTTTCAGTGGCACCAGGTTGGCGAAGAACCGGGGCGCGTGTTGGCTTTGATTACCGTGGCGAGTGGGCGCTAAGGAAGGCGTTTGACTTTTATCTGTACTGTCCGTACAGTTTTGCCATGAAAGACGGAGTCACTGAAATGCTAACTCAGCAATCGAAAGGTGCCGAACAGGCGCGCCAGCAATTGCCTGCAATTCTTGCGGCGGCAGCGGCTGGGCAAACCACGATTATCACGCGCCACGGTCGCGGTATTGCAGCGGTTGTGCCGCTCAATTTGCTCAAACAAGACAAAACGGTATCTTTGAATACGCTTGCAGGTACCGGGCGCGGCCTTTGGGGTAAGCACAGCGGTGTCACGATTGCGCAATTGCGTGACGAATGGAACCCTTAGACGCAGCAGCACTGCCGCACGGCACCTTATTGCTGGTTGACAGTGCCCCGATAATCTACGTGCTTGAATCACACCCGAAATTTTCTGAGCGTTTTTTGCCGCTATTTGGGCGTCACGCGCGCGCTGAAATAATTTTGGCGGTCACAACAGTCACGATCGCGGAAGTCCTCACCGGCCCGCTGAAACATGGCGAGGAAGCGCTTGCCAAACGCTATCGTGCGGTGTTGGAAGCCTGGCAAGTGGTTGATTTCACAGCTGATATTGCCGAAAGTGCGGCACGCCTGCGGGGCAAATATCAGTTGAAGCTGCCTGACGCGATTCAATTGGCCAGTGCCATCGCCATTAATGCTGATGCCTTCGTGACGCATGATCGTGATTTTGCCAACGTGCGGGGTTTTCGGGTGTTAGGATGAAATCAAACTAGCCAGCAAAGCCAACCATGCAAGCAGATCGTACCGACGAAACCTATGTTAGTAAAAGCGAACACAAACGCGGTGCACAGGAAATTCACCGTTTAGCCGAAGCGCTGGTGGACTTAAAAGCCAGCGATTACGCCAAAGCGCCGCTAGAT
>JANNYO010000165.1:0-6985 GCA_031410115.1 Rhodanobacteraceae bacterium
TATTCGAAGCCGCTTTTGAATGCGCTGGTATCACGCCCGAAGACGACATAGCAGACGCTGCCGGCGGCTGTGCGTGCGCTGAGGATTACCTCGTCAAACCCATCACCATTGATATCTCCGGCACTGCTGACTGCTAGGCCTGCGTAGTTGAAAGCGTCAACGCCATTGAGCCGAAAACCATTCGTGCCATTGAGACTAGACACCGCAAATGTTGCGCTGAAGGGCGTTCGTTGGCCAAACACGACGTAGCCCTTGCCGGCGAAAGAATTGGGTGCGCCAACGATCACATCACCAATGCCGTCACCATTGACATCACCCGCTGAGCGGACCGATCTGCCGAAACGATCATTCGCGTTCGCGCCATCAAGACGAAAACCATTGCTACCTTTGAGATTAGACAGCGTCAGCGTTGCCGCGAATAGCGTGGCCTTACCAAACACAACATAGCTGCTGCCGGACTGGCTGCCATTGTTGTCAGCAAACGGCGCGCCGACAATGACGTCACTGATGCCATCGCCATTGACATCACCGGCAGCGCTGACTGATTCGCCGGACCAGTCAGAGGCGAACGAACCATCAAGGCGAAAGCCGTTTGCGCCGTTTAAGCTAGACAGCGGCAGAATTACGTTGAACGGCGTGCTTTTGCCAAACACCACATAGCTACTTCCCGAGAGGTCGCCGCTTGGGTCCGCGCCGTGGGCCCCGATTATCAAATCGCTAATGCCATCGCTATTGACATCGCCCGCCGCCGCTACAGATTGGCCTGCGTAGTCAAACGCAGCCGCGCCATCCAGCCGAAAGCCATCACTACCATTTAAGCTAGACAGCGTTAGCGTTGCACTGAAGGGCGTGCTTTTGCCAAAAACGACCCACGTGCTGCCAGACGCCGAGCCGCTTGGATCGGCACCATCTGCCCCAACCATTAGATCATCGATGCCATCGCCATTGACGTCGCCCGCAGCGCTTACCGAGCGGCCTGCAGAGTCGCCAATGGCAGCACCGTCGAGACGGAAGCCAGTACTGCCGTCTAAACTAGACAGCGCCAAAGTCGCTGCGAAAGGAGTCCTTTTGCCGAACACCACATAGCTGCTGCCGGAACTGTTTCCGTTTGCATCAGAACGGTAGGCCCCGACAATTAAGTCCACGATGCCATCGCCATTGACGTCACCGGCAGCGCTAACCGAGTAGCCTGACCGGTCTTCCGACGCGGCGCCGTCGAGGCGAAAGCCATTGCTGCCATTGAGGCTAGCAAGAGTCAGGCTCGGAGGAAATGGTGTGCTTTTGCCGAAAACCACATAGCTAGCACCGGAATACACGCCGTTTGGGCTGGCTCGGTCAGTGCCAATAATTAAGTCGTCAAAGCCATCGCCATTAAAATCACCGACAGTGCTAACTGAGGTGTTACCCATCGCTGGGGACAGCATACGAAAGCCATCGGCGCCATTGAGGCTGCCAAGATTAATGCTCGCCGGAAACGCCTGCGCCGTCGCGCTTTTTGCAGCAGTTAACGCCAATGCAGCGGTGATCGCCAAAATCAAAACTCTCTGCGGTGACAAGGGTTTTGCTGACATTCGTGATTGCATTATTTACGCCAATATTTTGCATTGTTAGATTTCGATTCATATCGACCAAGGGTTGTTCCAAATCGACCAAGGGTTGTTCCAAACTGTTTACCGAAATTTCTGGGCAAAATCTATCACGCAAACAAAATAGGTTCAGATTGTTTTAGCCTGACGCTGTATTCCCGAGTCCCCACCGGCGCTAAAAAATCTCGCAACACCCAAAAACCACAGCCATCCGCTTATGCTCGACGCCAATGTTTCGCACGAGCTGAAATTTCGATGTACTCACGCTTTCTTTGTTTTGCCGCCACATGATTAGCGAAATTCGCGCGCTCTGGCGGGTGTTGCGCATTGCGCGGGTGGCGCTGCGCTGGCGTTTGGATGAAATCACCCCGGCTGCGGTGTTTTTTACGCCCCTGACCTGGTTTCGTACGGACGCCGCTGAGGCCGCCAAACTCAAACGCGGCGCGCGGCTGCGGCTAGCGCTGGAGGAACTCGGGCCCATTTTCGTGAAGTTCGGGCAAATTTTATCCACCCGGCGCGATTTGATGCCGGCGGACATCGCTGATGAATTGGCGCTGCTGCAAGATCGCGTCAAACCCTTTCCGGGTGACGTCGCGATCGCCGCCATCGAAACCGCGCTGGGTGCGCCCATCGCTGAGCTATTTGGCAGTGTCGATGTGATCCCGCTTGCCAGCGCTTCCATCGCGCAGGTGCATCCAGCGACGTTGAAAGACGGGCGCGAGGTGGTGATTAAAGTGCTGCGCCCGGGAATTGAGCAGCAAATTGAGGGCGATTTGCGTGTCCTGCGTGCACTTGCCGCGATTGCCGATAAGCGCTTGGCCGACAGTGATCGCATCCGCCCGAAAGCGGTAGTGGCCGAAATTGAGCGCGCCTTGACTGACGAAGTGGATTTGCTGCGCGAGGGTGCCAACGGCAGTTTGCTGCGGCGAAATTTTTTAGGCTCCACCGAGCTGAAAGTGCCGGAGATGATTTTCAGCCATAGCAAACAGCGCGCGCTGACGATGGAGCGCGTTTATGGCGTGCCGCTCAATGATGTGGAAACCCTAAAAGCCATCGGCGTGAACTTTGAAAAACTGGCCGAGCGCTGTGTGCGCCTGTTCTACACCCAGGTGTTTCGCGACAATTTTTTTCACGCCGATGTGCACCCGGGCAATTTGTTTATTAGCCGCGAACACCCGGAAGATCCAACCGTGATTGCGCTCGATTTCGGCATCATGGGCCAGCTCAGCGCGCTTGATCAGCGCTATTTGGCGGAAAATTTTGCCGCGATGTTTAACAACGATTATCGCCGCATTGCTGAGCTGCACTTGGAGGCCGGTTGGATGCCCAGCCACGTGCGCGTTGACGAATTGGAAGGCGCGGTGCGCACGATTTGCGAGCCCTACTTTAGCCGCCCGCTGTCTGAAGTCAGTTTGGGCGAGGTGCTGATGAAACTTTTTGCGATGGCGCATAAGTACGAGCTCATCGTGCAGCCGCAGCTTCTGTTGCTGCAAAAAACCCTGCTTAACATTGAAGGCATCGCGCGCACGCTGTGGCCGCAGCTGGATATTTGGGGCGCGGCAAAACCGGTTTTGAGCGAAATTATGGCCGAACGCTACGGCTTCAAAAGCGCACTCAAAGATATCCAAACGCGGCTACCCAGCTGGGTACAAAACTCACCGGAAATGCCGCGCCTGCTGTTTGAGTATCTCAAACAGGCAACGTCGGGCAAAACCCATATGGAGATGAGCAGCAAAGACATCGCCCGCCTGACCGATGCCAGCTATGCGATGCAGCGCACCACGGTGCTTGCGGTTGCAGGCGTCGCACTGCTGGCGGCGGCGGCGCTGCTGTACGTGTTCGACACCCGAACACACGTGATTATTTTGGGTTTGCCGGGGCCGGTGCTATCGCTGGCGCTGGGTGCGGCGGCGGCATTTTTGGCGGCTTGGCCGAAACGGCGCTAATGATACGGCCCAAGCGAGAAACGGTCTGACTTAGCGGATTTGCCGCTCAGTCCGGCAACGCCCCAGGCATGACTAACATCGCATCACCGTAGGAATAAAATCGATATTTCTGTGCAATTGCATGGGCATAGGCGCGCAGTACCAAATCGTGTCCGCCCAGCGCGCACACCAGCACCAGCAGGGTGGATTGCGGCAAATGAAAATTGGTCAAAAGCGCATCGACGTGCTGGAATTGATAGCCGGGGCGAATAAAGATGCGGGTGTCAGCGACGTAGTCTTGCGTTGCAGGCAGTTGCTGCGCGGGCAGGCTTTCCAGTGCGCGCAAGCTCGTGGTGCCGACCGCAATACGCTTTGCGCCGTGTGCCTTTGCCTGCTCAAGGGCTGTTTGCACCGAACACGGCACCTCAATGCGCTCGCTGTGCATTTCGTGCGAACTCAAATCCGCCACGCGCACGGGCGCAAAAGTGCCCGCGCCGACGTGCAGCGTCAACTCATGGCGCTGCGCACCTTTGGCGTCCAGCGCGTCGAGCAAGTCAGCATCGAAATGCAGCCCAGCGGTTGGTGCCGCGACTGAGCCCTCAGACTTGGCGTAAACGGTTTGATAGCGCTCGCGATCACTCAATTCATCTGCGCGCGCCAAATACGGCGGCAGTGGCATATGCCCAAGCTTTGCGATCACCTCAGGCCAAAGGATGGGCCCCATGAGTTTCAGCACCCAAAACAGCCCACGGCGCTCACTCACCACCACGCGGGTGCCGTCTTCGAGCAAGATTTCTTGATTCGGCCGAGGCTTTTTGCTGACGCCCATTTGTGCCAAAACCGTACGCGTATCAATCACTCGCTCGATCAAGATCTCAATCGCGCCACCGCTCAGTTTTTTGCCGAACAGCCGTGCAGCCAGTACGCGCGTATTGTTGAATACCATCACATCATTTGTCTGGACATAGTCCGGCAATGCGCGAATGGTGCTGTCGCGAAAACGATTGTTGCGTGGATCAACAATTAGCATGCGGCTGTCAGAACGCCGCAAAAGCGGCGCGCGCGCGATCAACTCGTTTGGCAGCGAAAAGTCATAGCTGCCCAGGCTGTTAAGGTCGGCACCGCTGAGCTCCAAACTATCAGGATCTTGGCCATTGGGGTCAGGTGCACTATTGCGGTTGTGCGCGCTATTTTGAATTGAAACCGGTGCGGTGGGTGTTGGATCAGTCATTTACGGCGGTGGTTTAAAAGTCTGGATTAGGCTTTTAGCGAAAAAAGCCGAGTCACGCTAGTCACGTCGGAATTAGGGTGTAGGCGACCGGGTGATGAGTTCACAAAATCGATCAGCTCGATGTTGCCAGGCGGCAAAACAAACTTATGCAATTGCGCGCCGCCGCCGTGCGCGCTGACAATATGGGCACAGGGATTGAATCCGCTTTTATCGGAGAAATGTCATGACATTTTTACTTTCAACGCGCGCGGTGCGTGCGGCAAAATTTGTCGCTGAGCCTGGCCCAGCTATTTATTTGCAGGTTCCTGACGCTGACATGCCCCAGCCCAGCCACAGCCTAGATAGCAAGCTGTGGCTGCGCAGCCTGCGCAAGGCGGCTACCTGGGGGCGTGATGCGCGTACCGGCGCTGCGCGCGGCGATGTTGTGTTCTTTGTGCATGGCTACAACAACTCGGCTGTGCAAGTCATGCATCGGCATCGGCTGCTGGAAAATGGCTTGCGCGCACAGGGCTTCAAAGGCGCAGTGGTGAGCTTTGACTGGCCTAGCGACAGCCAAACGCTGAACTATTTAGAGGATCGCCACGACGCTAAAAAAACCGCAATGCAGCTGGTTGATTCAGGTATTCGCATGCTCGCTGCCGAACAGGAACCTAACTGCACCATCAATATCCACGTCATCGCACACTCGATGGGCGCGTTTGTCGTGCGCGAAGCTTTTGACGACGCCGACGACGCGCGCATGGCACAAGCCAGCTGGTTGATTTCTCAGCTGATTTTGATTGCGGGTGATATCTCTGCCGGTTCCATGGTCGAGGGCAATTCCAGCACCGATTCATTATTTCGCCACTGCATGCGCCTGACCAATTACGCATCGCGCTTTGATTTTGCCCTCAAAATTTCTAACGCCAAACGCATTGGCATGGCGCCGCGGGTCGGGCGCGTCGGCTTGCCCGAGCACGCGCCGGATAAGGCGGCGAACATCGATTGCAGCGCGTATTTTGAACAACTTAAAAACAGCGAAAGTTTGCGCGCAGCCGAACAGGCTGAAGCGATTGATGACTACGGCCACGCCTGGTATTTCGCCAATTCGCGGGTAGTGCGTGATTTGTTCGAGACCTTAAAAGGCGATTTAGATCGAGCGGAACTACCGACGCGCGCCGCGACCGGTGTGCGCAATCGCTTTAGTTTGACGCAGGGGCTAATCGGGTAGGCGTGCGAAGGTTGTGCGCAGACGCGGCGGAAAATTGTCGCCCTGTCAGGATAAGGACATAAACCATGCTTCCTAAATTCGTCGAATTGCCAAGCTTTTCCCGCGCCAGCTCGGATCTTTTAGGCGATACAGAACTGCGCGAGTTACAAGCGTTTATGATGGAAAACCCGCAGGCGGGCGATGTGATTCCGGTTAGCTCGGGGTGTCGAAAAGTCCGCTGGCAGCGCACTGGCACGGGTAAGCGCGGTGGGCTAAGGGTCATCTATTTCTTGCAGTTGGAAGATGGCACGATTGTGCTAGTCTGCGTATACGCTAAAAGCGTATAAGAAAATATTGACCCACGAACCCTAAAAGAACTTCGACTTGCCTATGAAGCGCAACCTCCAAAATGAATTGCTCGCTAACCTTGCCGCGCTAAAGCAGGGTCAGCCACTGCGTGTGACCAAGTTCACTGCGAATGCAGATGGCTCAGTGACGGAAACGGTGACGTTTGGCGGCTCATGCCAAGTGACTCTTTTTTCCGTGTCGCCTTGCGGCGAGACTCAGCTAACCGGCCCGCGTTGGGAGGCAATCTGTGCACGCCAAGCGTTGAAATTCACACAGACGGAATTTGCTGACTTGCTGGGAGTAAGTCGGCGCACGCTGGAAAATTGGGAGCAAGGGCGCACTTTGCCATCTGGAGCGGCGCGAATGTTGATAACGATTGCGCGAATTCGGCCGAAGGCAGTTCGTGAGGCGCAAAGGCATTTGATGCAGACTTTGTAAGCGTTAGAAGCAACTGCTTACTACTTTAGCTGCATACCGGCTGGTACGGCTATTTGGCTTTCTGAGGTGGTGCGCTCGAAGGAACTCGAACCCCTGACCACCTGGTTCGAAGCCAGGTGCTCTATCCAACTGAGCTACGAACGCGCCGATGGAGGTTAACCTAAGCGCGTTGGATTTTGCTACTAGCTACTGCCGCAAGTTTTTTCGCCTTTTAGGTATTGTGCATTGACGTAATAGTCCGGAATTGCTACACCAACGAGCATGCGCT
>JANNYO010000166.1:0-5947 GCA_031410115.1 Rhodanobacteraceae bacterium
CACGCGCCCAATTACCGTCGCTGCCGGATCGCTTTGGCGCAAGCTTTCGTTCGCGCTGCAGGCGCGCGCGCGACCAACGCAAAATTGCTTGTAACGCTCCGCCTCGCCATCGCCCGCGTTAATCGCCGACAAATACGTCCAGGTGCGCAGCAAATGCGGATAACCGCTGGCTTGGGTGTAGTCCATCAAGCGCCGATACGCGTCCGTGCTGGTGCGAATCAAACCGCCGCCTTCTTCCTCATGCAGCAGCATTTCCGCCAGCATAAATTCGTCATCACCGGCAAACGCCGCCGCACCCAATTGACCGCAGCGCAGTTGCCCTGATGATGCCCAAAGCTCAGAGTGCGGATACAAACTCGGCAAGTCACATTGAAACTGGCCAATTTCCCCCATGCGATAGCCAAACCCCCAGCTGCTGAGCACCGAACGCTGTTCGCTCAGTGCGAGCTGCGGCTTGGCCAAGGTGTCAACCAGCCAACGGTTTGGGTTTGACGGCATTAAACCAGGCTCGCCTTCGCCGCTGCGTATTGTTCGGCAAGCTGATCAATCAAATCCCCCGCCGACTGCACTTTTTCAATTAAACCAATGCCCTGACCGCAGCCCCAGATATCTTTCCACGCTTTTGCCGCACCACCGGCGGTGCCAAAATCCATCTTACTCGGGTCGGCTTCGGGCAGATGTTCTGGATCCAAGCCCGCCGCGGTAATCGAGCCCTTGAGATAATTCCCGTGCACGCCGGTAAATAAATTGGTGTAGACAATATCCGACGCTTGGCCGTCGACGACGGCCTGTTTGTAGGCCTCAGTCGCTTTCGCTTCGATGGTGGGGATAAACGCCGAGCCGATATAGCCAAAATCTGCACCCATCGCGCGCGCCGCCAACACCGCTTGCCCGGTGGCAATCGCACCCGACAGCGCAATCGGGCCATCAAACCAAGCCCGTGTTTCTTGCACCAGCGCAAATGGGCTTTGCGTACCCGCGTGTCCACCGGCACCGGTGGCGACCAGAATTAGGCCGTCAGCACCTTTTTCCACCGCCTTGTGCGCGAACATTTGATTGATCACGTCGTGAAAAACAATGCCGCCGTAGCTGTGCACCGCCTGATTCAAATCTGTGCGTGCGCCGAGCGAGGTGATCACAATCGGCACCTTGTGCTTCACGCACATCATCAAATCTTGCTCTAAGCGATCGTTGCTTTTATGCACGATTTGATTGACCGCAAACGGCGCCGCCGGGCGATCCGGATGCGCCAAATTGTGCGCATCCAGCGCTTCCCGAATTTGATGCAGCCACTCATCCAACAGCGCCTGTGGCCGCGCGTTCAGTGCCGGAAACGAGCCGACAATGCCAGCTTTGCATTGCGCAATCACCAGCTCAGGCTGACTTAAAATAAACATTGGCGCAGCAATCGCCGGGAAGCGCAGCTGTTTGAGGAGTTTTGCAGTAATTGGGGAACTAGACATCGATCAGGCTCAAATTTTCAGGGAAGCCCGATAGTACGACAGCCAAGCAATCACGTCAGGTGAAACCTTAAACGCCACCCCGCTTGCGAGCGGGGTGGCGAATCAAATCAAGCTATTGACAGCCTGCGCCTAGGATAAGCGCGGTCAAATTCATTGTGCCGCTGGGCGCGCCGGGGCCGGTGAATTGGTAGTTTGCGGTGGCCACTGTGCAATTAGTGAAGGTGACGTTGAACACGCCAACTTCGCGTGAGGTGACGCCGCCTGCGGTGTTCAATCGGCCGCCGGTGGCCTCATAAATGCTCAGTTGCGCGCTTTGTCCGTTGAATGCGCCCGATTGCGGGCAGGTCGCAGCGCCAACCGCGCTGCGGCAAGTGTCCATAATGTACCAACGTGGGCCCGAGCCGTCGGCGGCGAAGGTGTACCAGGTCGCTAGTAGCCGGTTTTCACGTGGAATTGGCAAGAAATCGATGCCCTGGCCAGCTTTTCCGGACTCAAACCAGTGCCCGCCGACGCTGAAGTCAACGGCCTTTTCCAGCGGCAAATCGCCGACCGGCACTGCGACAATGCCAACCGGCTGATTGACGCCGTCACCCACGGCATAGGCAACCGCATTTGCACCCGCAGGCAACGTAAATGCGGCGGGGTCAATCAAAGTATTTTGACCATTCGGCGTTGAGACTTTGATGTCCAACGCGCCAACGCCCAATTCCAACACACCGCTTGCGGCGAGATACGGCACATTGCTTAAGCCGCCGACAACGTCGCCACCATCGGTGCGAATCGATACGCGGGTGGCGTCAATGGCTTTTGCAAACGGCGCCGCATGGATAACCTGCAGCTTGTATTTGTCGGCAGCAGGTGCGGCGGTATTTTGTTCGGTGCTTAACAAAGCAAGCGGCTGGTTGCCGGCATCACCGACTGCGGCAACGTTGTAGCTTTTGTTGCCATCTAGGTCGACAAATTGCGTGATTGCCGCCGTACTTGCGCCGGATGGAAACACTTCAAACTTGTAAGAACCCTGCGCCGGCAAATCCAGCACGCCGGAAAATTGTTTGTAGCGCACGTCGGTTAAAATTTGCGCACCATTAACTTTAATATTGACCGCTGTGCCAGCCAATGTGGCAGCAAATGGCGCAAGGTGAACGGCACGCACTTTCACCGGCCCTAAACTAAACAGCGGCAGTGGGTTGCGCGGTGCCGCACCGGTGGCAATGCCGGTAATGCCAAGCGCTTGGCTGTTGCCGCCGCCGGTGGCGATTACAGTGGTAATGCTGCCCGCCGCTAAATTGACCGGTTTGATGTCAATAAACGTTTGTGTGCCCGCCGGATTCGCTACGGCTAAATCCAAGCGGCCGGCCGGCACTTCGAGATAGCCGCTGGCGGTTTTGAAGCTGACATTGTCAAGCCCGCCGACCACGGCATTGCTTTCATTGCGAATGCTGACCCCAGTCGCTGCACCCGCAGCGAAAGGCGCTGCGTGAATCACGCGAACTTTTGCTTTTCCCGACGCCGGTGCGGCGTTGTTGTCTGGCAACGCAAGGAGCGCCAAATCCTGGCTGTTCGCACCGCCAACCGCTAGCACGGTATAGTCGCCCGCCGCCAAGGTCACATCTTGCGTGATCGCCACCGTGGTGGAACCGGTCGGAAGCACCTCAATTTTGTATGCCCCAGCGGGGCCTAAATTAAGGTATTCGGTAAAATCGCCAAACTTCACATTGGTCAAAGCGACATTGCCATTGACGCGAACGGTCACACTGGTGCCGTCTAGGGTGGCCGCAAATGGGGCAAAGTGGCCAACGGTTGCGCGGACTTGCGGTACGGTTTGGGCGAACGCGCAAGACGTGCCGAGCAGCGCTGAAACGATCAGCGCAAGTGCCGCTGCATTGACCTTAGGTTTTGATGGATAACGTTGAATTCGCATAAAAATTCTCTGATTGGCCCAGAAGTTGGGCGTCCTCAGTTTCTGTTACTGACTGTAGTCGCTGCATAGATTGTAAATGAAAGTTGTGATCACCTGCATCAACACCGCATGAGGCGACCGTGAAAGGCCAACGACGCGCGTGTAAACACCGTTTCGCGCCTGTTAAAACACCGTTATGCGGGTTAAAAAAACGTTTACGGCTTTTGCGTGCGCGGATCGAAGAATATGTCACCAGGTGCAAAATACGAGTTCGAGCGCGAATTGCGGCGCCGGCACCGCCAGTGGTCTAGGGTTTTGTCGTGCAGTTGAAAACGCGGGAGAGCGTAATGCCCCCGAGTTTTTTAATAAAAAGTTGAACCCCGAGTTTGCGACCGAAAATCTATTGGAAGCCATTGGCAAAAATCGTATCCACACCGCCTACGGGTTTGATGCAGTTTGCCGCCTCGGCTGCATTGATTTTTGGAGTAAGCAAGCCGACATGCACCGGGTGAAATTGCAGGGATGGACTGCAACCACCGAACAGGTGGCAATAGCTCATTAACGTGCCGTTATCGCTCGGGCAGCTTTGTACGCCGCTGTAGCAACCGTTTGCGGCTTCGCCGTTAAAGCATTGGTCGATAAAGCCGCCGCCGCTGACGGTGCAGTGCGTATGGGAGGCACCAAAATTGTGCCCGAGCTCGTGCGCAGCAACGCGCATATCATCGTTTATCGTGCCGCAGCCATAGAAAAGTTGGTTGACGCTGTAGCTGCCATAAACGTTTGTGGTCCCAGGTGTGCCATTTCGACAATAGGCGTTTACCCAGGCTACGCCTGACGCGCTGCAGCCGCTTGGCTGCACAGCAGAAATCAACATCACAAATGCGCGCGCCACCCCGGCGTGGTTATCGCGCCAGTAGGCACCCAACAAGTCGAGCTGCGCGTTGGTGTTTGTGGTGGTGCCGTAAGGGTCGGTGCCGATGTTGAAAAACGCGGTGCCGACCAATAGCTGCACGTTGAGCGGCGCATCGTAACTGGCATTCATCACGTTGATAAAGGTCGCTAAATACGTCGTTGCAGTGGCGGTGCTATTTCCAAATTTGTTCGCCATCGCCTCGATATCGACATCGAACGCAACCGTGGCGGTGCGTGTTGCCAAGGCGGTGCGTGGCGCAATCGGTGTGGCAGTTAAACAATGATCCTGCCTGATGTTTGGTGCAAGCGCTAATACGTCAGGTGTCGGCGTAACCGGTGAGCCGAGGGGCGTATTGCCACATTGAAACGTCGGGCGCTCGCCGGGCGGATAGTCGGTGGGTGCGGCTTTCAATTCCCAACCGGCTGAATCGGAAAAAGCCAATTCGAAACTTGCCGTGCCGGTGTAGACGACGCCATGAATGTCCCCGCCTGATACGTCGCTGGACAGCGCAACCCGGCTATTGCCATCGGTGCTTTCGCCCAAAAAGAAGCGCCGGTCGGAACGCGGCAGTTCAGTTTCTACGCCATTTTCGACAAGTACCATGCGGGCGTCAGCGGCGTAGGGATCAAGGCGATTGAGTTTGACATTGCGCAGTTGACCTGGAAACACGGGCACTGAGCTGAGCACAACGGCATCGGAGACCTTGGCGGCAAATAGCGCTGACTCAGTCGCTGTGGGCTCAGCAGCTGCTGCATTCAATGTCAGCAAGCACACGACGGCAGCGAGCATCCCGATAAATTTCATTTTGACACCACAATCTTTCGCTAAGAGGCGACAAGCGTAGGCCCTTTCGCTGCAAAAACGCGCTAACGCCTAAAGCAATTCCACGTTTTGTGCGCCATTGCCTGGGTTTTAGTGTGTGCAATTCAATTCGACGGTGGCGGCGGCGCCAACACTTCGCGATTACCCTGATGATTCGGCCCGGTAACCACACCCGCCGCTTCCATGTCTTCAATCAATCGGGCCGCGCGGTTGTAGCCAATTTTCAGCCGCCGCTGGACATAGGAAATCGACGCTTTGCGTGACTCAGTGACCACGCGCAGCGCTTGATCGTACATCGCGTCGCCCTCCCCGCCGGCGGGTTCTGGCAGCCCAGAATCATTAATCACCCGACCATCGCCTAAATCTTGCACGTCTTCGGTCAGGCCATGAATATAGTTAGGCGAACCAAAATGCTGCTTTAAATACGCCACCACTTTGTGCACTTCGTGATCATCGACAAACGCCCCGTGCACGCGCTCGGGGCTGGCCGTTCCGGGCGGCAGGAACAGCATGTCGCCGTGGCCGAGCAAAGTTTCCGCGCCGGATTGATCCAAAATTGTACGCGAGTCAATTTTTGAGGACACCTGAAACGCGATTCGGGTCGGGATGTTGGCCTTAATCAAACCGGTAATCACATCCACACTCGGGCGCTGCGTTGCCAGGATTAGATGCACACCGGCAGCGCGCGCTTTTTGTGCCAGCCGAGCAATCAGCTCTTCGACTTTTTTGCCGACGATCATCATCATGTCGGCAAATTCATCAATCACCACCACAATGTAGGGCAGCGTTTCTAAGTTTTCCGGCTTCTCGCCGGCGGCGGCGCGGTTTGGATTGAACAGCGGGTCAACA
>JANNYO010000167.1:0-1531 GCA_031410115.1 Rhodanobacteraceae bacterium
TGCCTACATCTAGGCCGTCGGCATAAAAATAGTCCAGCGCGGTGCGGTTTTTAAAGCTCGACGCGATCCAGTTGCTGGGCGAGCGCACGGAAATACCGATGCCGTTGTCTTCGCAAACAAATAAGCACGGCGCGCTCAAGCCTTGATAGGCCGTCCACTGCGCGGAGTTGAATGCGCCCTGCGCGGTGGAATGGTTCGCGCTGGCATCGCCAAACGAGCAAATCGAAATGCTGTCCTCCGGAATTGGCAGCGGATGATTCAAGCGTTTTGCTAACTCAATGCCCAACGCGGTGCCGTAGGCTTTCGGCAAATGGCTGGCGATGGTCGAGGTTTGTGGCAACACCCAAAGCGGTTTGCTGCCCCACACTTTATGACGACCTCCGCTGGCGGGATCGAGGCTGGAGGCGGCAAAACTGTAGGCGGAATCCATAATCGGATCCATACCGGGCAGCTTGCGAAAACGCTCTGCCATAAAGCCGCCCGAGCGGTAATGCAAAAACGCCGGGTCGGTGTGACGTGCAGCGCGCGCCACCATGGCGTTGCCCTCGTGGCCGGAGCTGCCGATGGTGTAGAAGACTTTATTTTGCACCCGCAGGACGCGCGCCATTAAATCCAGATGGCGTGAAATCAGCTGCGACTCTAATAGTTCAAGTAAATCAGACACTTGTAGCGATGTTTCGGGCACAAACTGATGCGGCGCCGGGCGGGCTTCACCGCCCGCATGCTGGCGGCAAAAAGCGAGAAAATTCGCGTCCACGGCTTCCGCGCGATTGACGCCACGGCTCATGGATAGATAGCTAGGAAGGGTCATGGATCAGCATTTATAAGATGGCGAACCTTTATTGTAGCCTGCGACCAATGCCACACGCTGAGGCCGCAAGCAAACCAACGTTACCAGCCTGATTTGTCGGCAACGCCAATGTCGCCTGACCTAATTTGTCTATTAAGCCAATATAGCCCTGGCATGCCAATGTCGCCTGACCTGATTCGTCGACAAAGCCCACGTAGACGGATCCCGCCGCAAAATGGTTTGCCGCTCCCGCAGAGATCGTGATTTCTCACCAAATTTCTACTTGAATGAATTAGTGGTTATCGTTGATAGCTGTTTGTCAGTGGTTTTAATAACCACTAAGACGAGCAAAGACATCATCAAACAACTGGAACAAGATGGCTGGCTATTGGCGCGAGTAAAAGACTCACATCACCAATTCAAGCACCCATCAAAATCCGGCTTGGTGACGGTCAAACACCCCGATAAAGACGTTCCCAGTGGCACCCTCAACAGCATCCGCAAGCAAGCGGGTTGGAAATAACGGAGAACTGCATGCGCTATCCCGTTGTGTTGCACAGCGACGACAAAATTCGCTACGGCGTGACGGTGCCTGATCTGCCGGGGTGCTTTTCTTCAGTTATGCGGCTGGGCAATCACGGTGTCTAAAACTTAGGCCTTCGGTTGACCTAGTCTTGCTCATCTCGCGACACCACAATGGCATCGCGAACACAGCCGCGCAGCCAGCGATGCGCCGCGTCG
>JANNYO010000168.1:0-4668 GCA_031410115.1 Rhodanobacteraceae bacterium
GGCGATGGCACGCGCGCTGTACCCCGGGCAGCGCAACGGTTTGGACGCGCTGTGTCGACGCTTAGATGTCGATAATTCGCACCGCACCGCGCACGGTGCGCTGTTAGACGCTGGTTTGTTGGCAGATGTGTATTTAGCGATGACACGCGGGCAAAACACGCTCGAATTTGGCGTCATCGGTGTTAGTGCACAGGCCAGCAGCCACAACGACGCACCCATTCGCGTCAATTTGATCCGTCGCTACGCCAATAGCGATGAGTTGGGTGCGCACGGTCTACGCTTAGCGGCGTTGCAAAAATCAAGCAAGGGCAACTGCATTTGGTTGGCGCAAGAGCAAGTCCAGGGGGAAGGGCAAGCGCTAAGCAATCCCAAACTTTAGGGCGGTAATGTTGCTGACACACGCGCAATCTTTCGCGGCTCGGAGTTTGTTTGCCGTGTCGCTAGCACTGCATCCAAAGTTTTACATCCGCACGTAACTGCATTCGAATTCCCGGGCGTTCGCCCCCAACCGCAGGAGATGCCTCAAATGAAACGTTCCAGTTTGCGCAGCTTGATTGCCTCAAGTTTTTTGATTTCAGCGCCCATTTGGGCGGCTGACCACCGTGATTCACCGATTACGACCAATGACCCAAGCGCCGACGTGAATGACGTTTATACCTTCGTCAACCCGCGCAACCCGGCGGAAACCATTGTCGCGGTAACGTTGTTTCCAATCGCCAATGCGCTGTCGACGTTTTCAAGCGCGGTTGATTATCGTATCCACATTGATAACGGCGGCACCGGTGGCGAACGCGTAATCACCTGTAAATTCCCCGGCTCAACACGCTTTGAATGCAGCGGCATTACTGGCTTGAGCGCAACTGGCAGCGTCGGTCGATCCGTGACGGGCACCGGCGGCATGCGCGTATTCACCGGTTTGCGCGACGACCCATTCTTTTTCGATCTTGCCGCCTTCAACGCCACGCGCAACGCCTTAGCGCCGCGTTTCACCAATCCGGGCACGAATTTTTTCAAAGACGCCAACACTTTAAGTATTGTGCTGGCGCTACCTAACGCTGTGTTGACCGATGGCGGTACGCGTAATGTATTGAAAGTGTATAGCTCCACCACACGTACTGGCGGCACCGGCATCGGCCCGGGCATTTCTGGCACCTGGTATGACGCGGCGAATCCAGGCCACGGTTTGTCGGTTGAAGTCATTCCAACCGCAGGCGGGCCGGATCGCTTAAATGTGGTTTGGAACACGCATGACAACGGTGGTCGGCAGTTTTGGCTGGTCGGTGTAGGCGCAATCACGGGTAGCAGTGCAACGATTCCATTGCGCTTCACCAGCGGCGGCACATTCCCGCCCACCGGCAATTCCGCTGGTACGCAATCGTTCCCGTTTGGTGATGTGGTGTTGAACTTTAGCGGCTGTAATAACGCCACTTTGGACTACAGCACCACAGTGTTGAATTTGCCCAGCAGTGGACGCGTGAACTTGAATCGTTTGACCTCTATTTCCGGGCAAACCTGTTCGTTGTTAGCAGCCGGTCAAATAGATCGCAATGGTCGCCCGGCAATCAACACGGCGCTGATTAATCTGGTGCCCTCAACAGGCACTGCGCTAAAGGATGCTTACAACCGCGCCGTTGGCGTTGCCAACTGGACCCAATTTACCGGCGAGATGACCAATAACTTGGCGGCACTCGACACCCTAGATGGCCGCGCAAATTCGCTACTGCCACCGGCTGCATTGGCAGGCGTTTTAGTCGATGACCGGCTGATTATTGATGTCAGCAAACCTGTCTGCGATGAATATCTTGCGGTCGAATTAGGTGTAGCAGGCAAATGCGGCGGGCGCACCTTGAATCGCGACGTGATTGACGACACCTTGGGCGCCGTCGTCGGTCCTGGCGTCAGCGATAACGTCAATAACGACAACGCCAATAACTTGACGGACTTCCCGTTTCTGGCTGAGCCAAACTGATCACGCGATGCGGCGTTTATTAACCGCGATTTGTGTGGTGCTGCTCGCAACCGCGTGCAGCACCACACTAAAAACGCCTGCCGCCAACCAGGCAAAGTCTGGGGCCGCAGTGCTGCCGATACCGATGGTATTTGCGCTGCCAAACTACCCGCTGTCAGTCACAGATCGTGCCACGACTGACGGCCTGAGCTTTCTCGCAAACCTCAATGGTCGTCTTGCGGCGTTACCGAAAACCGCAACCGCACATTCGCGCGCGGTGCAGGCCGGCGTTTTGTATCAGCGCTTTCAAGCGCTCGGCGCGCTTGAGGATTTAGACCAAGCGTATGAAATCCTTAATTCACTGGCGGCTGATCCAGCGGCAGATAGCCAAGCACTGCTACTTGCCGCGACAGTGGCATCGTATCTACATGAATTTGATGCCGCGATCCGGTTGCTGGATCGCGTTGACCAGCTTGATCACGCCGGGGTTGATCACGCCGGGGTTGATCACGCCGGAGTTGATCACGCCGGGGTAAGCGCGCCATTGCGGCTGGAAATCGCCAGCGCACGCACCATGCCACCGCTGGCACCGCCTTTGGCGCTCGGTGCCCGTTTAAACACCGGCAAGGAATACCGTCAGCTGGTGCAACTGGCTAACGACTGCATCGACCGCGGCGACTTGGGCTGCGCGAGCAACTATTTTCATGATGCGCAATTTGTCTACACCGACGTTGCACCCTTGCCGCTGGCCTGGCTGCACACCCAGCAGGGCATTACCTTGCTGCGTTTTGAGCAGCCCGAGCTTGCGATTCGCTTCTTCCGCAGCGCACTTGAACGTCTGCCCGGCTACGCGCTTGCGCTTGAGCATCTGGCGCAGTGTTTGGTGCGTGCTAAAGCTTACGGTGAGGCGCGTAAGCTTTATCAGCAGGCAATTGCGCAAACGCAAAATCCAGAGGCTATGGCGGGTCTAGCAATCTTAGAAAATCAGGCGGGTAATAAATCGCAGGCCAAGATTTGGCTCACACGGGCGAAAACTGCGTATGCCGAACGGCTGAGGAAATTCCCAGCCGCCTACGCGCCGCACGCGGTCAAGTTTTATCTATTGACCGGTGATTTAGCCACCGCAGCCAATTTGGCGGAAACAAACTTGCAACGGCGCACCGATGCCAGCGCACGCATTACGCTTGCCAGCGTGCGCTTGGCGCAATCGAATCCGGCCGCGGCCTGTGAATTATTGGCAGCGGTTTTGGCGTCAGGCCGACGGCCGCCGGAGTTGACCGCTTTGCAGCTGCAACTGCCGCAGTGCGTGAAGTAATGCGATATAGCTTAAAGCCAGCTTATTGCCGTTAAAATTGTCGGCTTGACCATCGACGAGCCTACAATATGACCCACCCTATTTTGCAAACACTTGGCCTCAGTGCGAACGAATCTGGCACTTATTTGGGCCACGGCGAGTGGAGCAAGCCCGGCATCGGCAGTTTTACCAGCCATATTCCTGCCAGCGGTGCGGTGTTAGGTACGGTCAGTTCGGCCACAGACGCCGATTACGAAACCATCATCAGCCGTGCGCAAACGGCGTTTTTAGCGTGGCGACAAATCCCAGCGCCCAAGCGCGGTGAGGCGATTCGGCTCTGCGGTGAAGCACTGCGCAAGCACAAAGATGCCTTGGGTTCGCTGGTCAGTTTAGAAATGGGCAAGATCAAGCCCGAGGGTGATGGCGAAGTACAAGAAATGATCGACATCGCCGATTTCGCCGTTGGTCAAGCCCGCATGCTGTATGGCATGACCATGCACTCCGAGCGCCCTGAGCACCGCATGTATGAGCAATGGCACCCGCTCGGTTTGGTCGGCATTATTTCGGCGTTTAATTTCCCGGTTGCGGTGTGGGCCTGGAACGCGTTTATGGCAGCGATTTGCGGCAATATTTCAATCTGGAAGCCCAGCCCGAAAACACCGTATTGCGCGATTGCATCGCAAAAAATTTGCAACGAAGCGCTGAAAGATGCGGGTTTCCCGGAGATCTTTTTCATGTTCAACGATGGCACAAACGCGTTGGCGCAAAAGTTTGTTGATGACCGGCGCGTGGCTTTGATTAGCTTTACCGGCTCCACTGAAATTGGCCGTGCGGTCGGGCAAAGTGTTGCTGCACGCATGGGCAAAAGCCTGCTGGAATTGGGCGGCAACAACTGCATCATCGTCAGTGATCAAGCCGACTTGGGCATTGCCGTGCCGGGCATTGTGTTCGGCGCGATCGGCACCGCAGGCCAGCGCTGTACCACCACGCGTCGGCTGATCGTGCAGGAAAAAATCGCCGACGAGCTGTGTGCCACGCTGATAAAAGCCTATGCACAAGTGGAAAAGCGCGTTGGCGATCCAATCGAAGCCAGCACCTTGCTCGGCCCGCTGGTGGACGAGCCTTCGGCGCAGCGTTTCGACGCGGCCGTGGCTGCGGCAAAAACGCAGGGCGGCGAACTTCTGTGCGGCGGTGGCCGAATCGCACGCGCCGGCAGCTATGTGCAGCCGACAATTTTCCGCATGCCAACGCAAACTGCTGTGGTGCGCCATGAAACCTTCGTGCCAATTTTGTATGTGATGACCTACCAAACGCTTGATCAGGATCTCCATCGCGCTTATTGAGACTTACTTAACAAGATGACATGATTTCTTGTCACGCATTTATGTAACTCTCAATAGGTCGGAGATTGCCGCTGGCACTTCCG
>JANNYO010000169.1:0-1028 GCA_031410115.1 Rhodanobacteraceae bacterium
TGCCGACGATTTTTGTGCCCGCCGGGCCGATGACTTCGGGCTTATCAAACCCAGAAAAAGCGCGCGTGCGCCAAGCGTATGCCGCTGGAAAAGCCAGCCGCGATGAGCTGTTAGAAGCGGAAAGCGCGTCTTATCACGGGCCCGGCACCTGCACTTTTTACGGCACGGCGAACTCAAATCAAATGCTGTTGGAAGTGATGGGTTTGCACCTGCCCGGCAGCGCTTTCATCAGCCCAAACACACCGCTGCGCGACGCGTTGACGGTAGCCGCCGCCGAGCGCGCCTGCGAGATCACAGCACTTGGCGACAGCTACACGCCGCTGTGCGAAACGCTGGATGAAAAAGCCATCGTCAATGCCATGGTTGGGCTATGCGCCACCGGCGGCTCGACCAATCATGCGATCCATTTAATTGCGATTGCGCGCGCCGCAGGCTTGCTGATCGATTGGACGGATTTAGACGAGCTATCGAAAGTCACGCCCCTGTTGGCGCGGGTGTATCCGAACGGCTCCGCTGATGTGAATCATTTTCACGCCGCCGGTGGCATGGGTTTTGTCATCAGTGAATTGGTCAACGCCGGGCTTTTACACCGCGATATTCGCTGCGTGCACGGTGGCGATTTATTGGCGCAGGCGAACGAGCCGTATTTGGACGATTTACGGCTAACTTGGCGCGCACCGACGCCGACTTCGCGGGACATCGCCGTGCTGCGCCCGAACGCTGATCCCTTTGACGCGGAAGGTGGCATGCGCTGCGTCGGCGGCAATTTGGGCCGGGCGATCGTGAAAGTATCGGCAGTCAAGCCTGAGCACCGGCAAATCACGGCGCAGGCGCGCGTGTTTGAAAATCAAGAGGCGCTGTTGCGTGCGTTTGAGCAGGGCGAACTGAGCGCTGAGCTTGCTGGTGATTTTGTCGCGGTGATTCGCGGTCAAGGTCCGCGCGCGAACGGCATGCCTGAGCTGCACAAACTAACCCCAACGCTCAGCCTGCTGCAAGATCGCGGGCAGCGCGTTGCGCTGCTAACCGAC
>JANNYO010000170.1:0-6487 GCA_031410115.1 Rhodanobacteraceae bacterium
CCACATTTTGATCCCGGTGAATAATAAGAACGCACCAAATACGTACAGCAGCCAATGGAAGGTTGCTAACAGCCACGCGCCGATCAGAATCATTCCGGTGCGCAAAATAATTGCGCCAATCACGCCATAAATCAGGGCGCGTTTTTGATACTGCACGGGCACAGCGAAGAAGTTGAAAATCATCAGGAAGACAAAAATATTGTCAACGGCGAGCGATTTTTCCACCAGATAGCCGGTCAGAAACTCAAACGCGCGTTGCGTCGCCTGCGGGTCACCGCTTTTTTGCAAATGCCACCACAACCAAGCGTTAAAGCACAGCGCCAAAAACACCCAAAGCGCACTCCAACGCAGCGCCTCCCCCATGCCAACGCGATGCGGACCTTGCCCGCGCATTAAAACCAGATCGACCAAGGTCGCTAAGATGACAAAGCAAGCAAAACCGGCCCACATTAAGGGCGTGGCTACGGTGATTGAATCCATATTTGTTCTCCAGGTTAAGTCGTATACGAGCGACGCAACAGGCACGTCTCGCGTATCGCAATACAATTTAATTGACCCGGAAGAAAAGACAGCTCGACCGGGCTACGGTCGAGGTCTTGCTACGTTTGATTCGCTAAAACCCATTCGAATCGAACGCCGATGTGCCGGTGGTTGCCCACGTGATGACGACAGTATCGTGGGAAGCTACTCCCCTCTACGGCGGATGGAACCATCACGCATGCAAAGGCAATGTGAAATGAGCCAGCAAAGTTACTATCGAACCCGCTGTAACGTTATTTCTGGCAAGCCCGGCGTTGCTTTAGAAACTGGCAGTTTGAGGGTTGAGGCGTCTACCAATACCGCAGTTACTAGCGGTGTTTTTTTGTCTTTCAGCAACGCCGTGCCGCTACTCAAACATTGCCAGCTACCGCCGGTAATTTCACCGGACGCAGTCGTGGTCAAGGTTTGATCCGCGCGCAGCTCAAACGCGAGCGTTTCGCCGTTGTAGTCAGTGCGCCATAGTCCGACCATGCCGGTGCAATCAGCGTGGCAGCCGACCAGGCTAACTAGGGCGGTGGTGATGCTGATCACGCGGGTGTATGGGATTTGCATCGCGCTCCTTTTAGGAAAAATGTTGTGGGGGGGGCAAGTCTCGCCGCAAGGCGACACGGCAGACAAGTCTCGCCGCAAGGCGACACGGCAAACAAGTCCATAATGCTTGATACATCCATTTTAGAACAGCTGTTCCAGCCCGCCAATTAACGTGAATTTGCGCGCCTACTGCGCAATATTCACCTATTGAGACCAACGAACGGTGCCAGATAGTCTGTTGAACGCGCGATCAAAATTTAGCGCTGTAGCGCTCTTGATGTTCAACGCGTGCGCGCACTATCAGGTGCGGCCCATTTCACTGACTGCGTTAACACGCATGCAGGCCGAACATACCTTGGATTCGCCCTGTATCAACGGCGCACGCGCCAATGCGTCGGCTTGGAGTGAAGCCCAGCTGGTCAGTGCGGCGTCATGCTTCAACCCCGAGCTTGCGCGCGCCAAAGCGGCGTTGCATTTAGCCCAAGTCAACGGCGATCTGGCGAAACAGTATCCAGGATTGGCGCTGGTTTTGAGCGCGGAATATGCGCGCAAGGCGCCGGAATCATCAAAATGGCTGCGCGCTTTGGGTCTGGATTTGCCGCTCGATTTTGGCGCACGTAGGGCTGTGCGCCTGCAAGCATCGGCGCAAACGCATGTTTTGAGCGCGCTTGAATATGGTTTAGCGCAGCGCGCAGTGGCGAACCAAATTGGTCTAAGTGTTGATGCCATTGGTGCGGCAAACGTCGAACAAGCGCTGCTGCACGAACGCGCGAATCAGGGGCTAGATTGGCTAACTTTTGTCGACCAGCGTATTTTAGAGGGCCAAGCTGCGCGCACAGAGCGCCTGAAACCACAGCAAGATTTGCTGCTAACTCAGGCCGCACTGCTGCACGCCCAGGCGGCTGAGCGCGGCGCGCGCAGCCAGTTAGCCAGCGCGCTGGGCCTGCCGTTGGCGCAGGTTTTGGATTTGACGCTAGCCGCCGAACGAATCGGAAATCCGCGCCCGCTTACACCTGACGCGCGGCAAAATTTTAAACTACGTCAGGCGGCTTTACTTGCGCGTCCAGAGCTACTGCGGGCGCTCGGCCAGTATCAGCTGGCAGAGCTTGCGCTACGCTTAGAATTTGCCAAGCAGTATCCTGAGCTGCGCTTATCCCCGGGCTATATCTGGGAACGCGGGTTGGTGAAATTACCGCTGGCATTGAGTGCGATGCTGCCACCGCTTGATGGCAATCGCGGTGCAATCGCAGCTGCTGAAGCCGCGCGCGCTTTGGCGGCACGTGAGCTTGCGTTAGTGCAGGTAAATATCAGCACTGAAATCGATCTGGCCTTCGCAAATCGCGATGCGGCGCTGGCCGCTCGGGCGCTGGCGACGCAGCAAGTTGCGCTCGCCAAATCAGAGCTCAGCGCGGCACAGGCGGCTTTTGATGCGGGTGAACTGGACCAATTGGGGCGCTTGAGCGCTGAGCTGCACGTCAATGATGTGAGCTTAGCCGCACATGCACTCGACGTGCAATTGCAGCTGAGCGAGCGGGCACTGGCGACCGCACTTGCCCTTTCGCCGACCATTGCGCCGGCCATTGCGCCGGCCACTGAGAGTTTTATGGATACCCAATAGCTATGCGCAACCGCAAATATTCGCTTTTTAGCCTCGCAATGTTCGCGCTTAGCGCTGCCGCAAACGCACAAATGCAGCTCAAACTAGACGCGCAAGGCGCACAAAACTTTGGCGTGCGCACGGAAATTTTAGTAGCTTCCGAACAAATGTCCGCACACGTGCTGGACGCGCGTGCGCTGGATCCGAGCCCACTCTATGTGCAAGTTGCTGACATCGAACAAAGCCGCAGTGCCTTGGCGCTTTCTAGCGCGCAGCTGGCACGCATAACACGGCTCTACCGCAATCAGCAAAACGCCACGCAAGCGAGCTTGGCGCAGGCGACGTTGGCAGCGCAGACCGATCAGAACAACCTTGCGCGCGCGCAAACCGCACTGCGCGCAAGCTGGGGCGACGCCGTGTTGACTTGGCCTAAACCTGAAATTGCACGCCGAATGCGTGAGTTGCGCGCTGGCCGCGCAAGTTTGGTTCGGGCGGAATTAGACGCCGCATTGCCACCGCTTGCGGTTTTTCGGGCTGGCGATGCGACGCTGGAGTTGATCAGCCTGTTGCCCTCGGCCGACGCACAAACCGGGCGCGCCGGGGCACTGCTTTGGCTTAGCCGCGGCCTGCCCGCGCAGTCGCGTTTGCAGGTGCAGATCAGTGCCGGTAGCGCCGGGTTATCGGCAGCGCCCATTGGTGTGTTGATTCCGCGTAGCGCGATACTGCGCATCAACGGTGGCAGCTTTGTTTTTGTTCAAACCGCGGCGGACACTTATGCAATGCGCGAGTTAACAGCGCCCGAGCGGCGTGCGGATGGCTGGCTGGTGCCGGCCGGTTTTAGCGCGGGCGAACGCGTCGTTACCGCCGGTGCGGCGAGTCTGCTGACGATGGCTCGCGGTGCCGGGGCTGAGGAGTAATGCTCAGTCGTTTGATTCGCTTTTCACTGTCGAACCCAGCACTGGTGATTGCTGGATATGTGCTGTTTACGCTGCTGTGTTTATTGGTGTTGGCGCAGGCCAAATACGATGTGTTCCCCGAGTTTGTGCCGCCGCAAAGCAGCGTGCAAACCGAAGCGCCGGGCTTGAATGCGGAGCTGGTCGAACAGCTCATCACCCATCCACTTGAGCAGGCGATGCTTGGCATTAGCGGGATTGAAAGCCTGCGCTCGGAGTCGATCTCGGGCCTGAGCGTGATCACGGTGAACTTTGCCGATGGCACTGATCCGCTGGCTGCACGCCAGCGCGTGGCGGAAAAATTGTCGGAGTTGAGCGGCCAGCTGCCCGCCGGCACCGCACCTAAGCTTACGCCCTTGGTTAGCTCGACCATGGACTTACTAAAAATTGGCTTCGTCAATGAGCGCATGTCGCCGCTCGCGCTGCGGGAGTTGGTCGAGTTCCAAATTCGCCCGCGATTACTGAGCGTGCCGGGCGTGGCCCGCACCACTATTTTTGGCGGCGAGCGCAAACAAATTTCGGTGCAGCCCGATCTTGAAAAAATGCGCGCACTTGACGTCAGCATTGGCGAACTCAGTGCCGCAATCCAGGCCAGCACCGGCATTCGCAGCAGTGGCAGTATCGACACGCCCAATCAGCGCATTGTGCTGCAGAGCTTTGGTCAAGCGCGTGACGCCGCGGATATTCGCAGCGCGGTGCTACGCGCGGGCATCGCCGGTGCGCAGAATATGATCATTAGCGATGTCGCCCGCGTTGAGTATGGCGCCGAGCCGAGCTTTGGCGACGCGGTGGTGATGGGCAAACCGGGCGTGCTGCTCACGCTGTCCAGTCAGCTGGGTGCTAACACGCTAGAAGTGACGTATGCGTTGGAAAAAGTTCTGACGGCGATCACCCCGGAATTGCGCGTGCAGGGCATTGAGGTGTACGCAAATCTGCACCGGCCAGCGAACTTTATCGAAACCGCGCTGCGCGGCATTCGCCTTGACTTATACTTAGGTAGCTTACTGATTGCTTTCGTGCTGCTCGCGGTACTGCGTTCGGTTCCGGCCGCGATCGTGTCGTTTATCAGCATTCCTGTTTCCCTACTCGCGACACTTTTGCTGGTGCACCTATTCGGCTGGACGATCAACACCATGACGCTCGGCGGCTTAGCGGTAGCACTGGGCGTGATTGTCGACGACGCCATTATCGACGTCGAAAATATTATTCGCCGGCTGCGTTTGCTCGATCCCAATGCCAGCGTTCAAACACGCAATGATGTGGTGTTTGAAGGCTCGCTCGAAGTGCGTGCGCCGGTGCTGTACGCAACCTTGGTGGTGGCGTTGGTATTGCTGCCAGTGCTGCTGTTGAGCGGTTTGCAGGGGCGCTTTTTTGCCCCGCTTGCAGCAACATTTATCGTTTCTACCTTGGCCTCGCTACTGGTTGCGATGACCCTAACACCGGCGCTTGCGGTGCTGGCTTTGACCGGCAAACCGCCACGCGCTGAGCCGCGCTGGCTGCGTGGGCTCAAAGCTGTACACGGGAAAATATTGCGCTTGGGTGCGGCGCACGCGCGGCTGTTGATCGGATTGAGCGTGCTGAGCTTTGCCGGGGCCTGCGCGCTATTGCCGCAGTTTTCCGTGAACTTGCTGCCGGAATTTCGCGAGGGCCATTTGGTGTTGGCGTTCAACGCCACGCCCGGTACCGGCTTAAAACCGATGCGGGCATTGGGCTTGCGGCTATCAGAGCAACTGCTGGCGATCAAAGGCGTGGTCAGCGTCGAGCAGCAAATTGGCCGCGCTGAAGCCGGTGAAGATACCTGGGGGCCGCATAAAAGTGAGCTACACGTCGAGCTCGCGGCGTTGGCCGGCCCAGCGCAGGATCAGGTGCACGACAAAATCGTTGCCGTGCTCGAGGGCTTTCCTGGGTTTCAAACCGAAGCGATGACCTTTTTGGGGGATCGCTTGCGCGAAACGCTTTCCGGTGAAACCGCGCCGCTGGTGGTGAATGTGTATGGCAATGATTTAGCCCAGATCGATCAGATTGCCAATACCGTGGCTGCGGCAATTAATAAGCTTCCTAACGCGGCGGAAGTGCGCGTCAAGTCCGGCTTGGGCCTGCCCGAATTGGATATCGAACTTGACCGCGCGGCGCTGACGCGCTGGGGCTTCAGCGCAACTGAGGTGCTTGATGCGATTGCTATGTTGAGTTCCAGCGCACCCATTGCCCGGATTTATCAGGGCGAACGAGTGCTCAACGTCGCGCTCAGCGGCGCTGAAAACGCCCAGCTTCCAGATCCAGATTCCTTAAGCGAATTGCGACTGCAAAACTCCGCAGGCACGCGGGTGACGCTGGCAACGCTTGCGGAAATCAGCATGGGTGAGGGCCGCGAATCGATCTCCCACGATGGCGGGCGGCGGCGCCAGGTGGTGACGATTAATCCCAACACCAGCGACATCGGCCGGTTTGCGACAAAAATGCAAACCGCACTGGCAGCGATCAAACTGCCATCCGGTATCACCCTTGAAATCGCCGGCAGTAGCGGCGCTGCTAAAGCGGCGGCAATCGAACTTGCGAAACACTGCGGCATCGCGATGTTGCTTATTGCCGCACTGCTCGGCTTTGCCCTCGGCGCGCGCAACGCGGCCTTGGTGCTTTTCAGTACCCCCTTTGCCTTAATCGGCGGTTTAGCGGTGGCGTGGTTTACCGGAAAATTGCTCAGCATCGGCGCGCTGGTTGGCTTTGTCACGCTGTTCGGAATTGCCGCGCGCAATGCGATTTTGCTGCTAGCACACTTCGATCATAGCGACGCGGATCAGCGTGACTATTTGCACGGATACGCGAGTAATCAAGACCGCATATTGTCCGCCACGTCCGCGCGCTTCAC
>JANNYO010000171.1:0-4218 GCA_031410115.1 Rhodanobacteraceae bacterium
ATTCGTTTTCCGATGGCGCGGAAATTACCGATGCCAACAGCGCGCTCAATCTTGCGGCGCGCATGGTCGAGGACGGCGTGGACATTTTAGACGTAGGGGGCGAATCCACTAGGCCAGGCGCTGTCGCAATTAGTGTGCAGGAAGAGTTGGATCGCGTTATTCCTGTTATCGCAGCGCTCAAAGCCCGTCTGGATAAGCCAATTTCAGTGGATACCAGTAAGCCCGAAGTGATGCGCGCGGCGGTGGCTGCGGGTGCGGTGCTGATTAACGATGTGTATGCACTGCGCCGCGAAGGCGCGCTGCAGGCAGCGATTGATTCCGGCGCAGCGGTGGTGTTGATGCACATGCAGGGCGAGCCCGGAACGATGCAGCAGAATCCTGAGTATCAAGATGTCGTCGAAGACGTTGCGCGCTTTTTGACCGAGCGTATTTTTAGCTGCCAGATGGCAGGACTTGATAAAAAACGCATGATTGTTGACCCAGGTTTTGGCTTTGGTAAAAGCACTGCCAACAATATGACACTACTCGGTCAGCTCAAGCGCTTTAGCCAATTTGAGTGCCCGGTGCTCGTCGGGCTATCGCGCAAGGCCAGCATTGGCGCGTTGACGCAGCAAAGCGAGCCAAAAGCGCGGCTGGCGGGGTCGCTGGCGGCGCATTTAATTGCGGCACAGCGCGGCGCGAGCATCATTCGCACGCATGATGTGCGGGCAACCGTGGATGGCCTGCGCATTTTGGCGGCGATACCGCCTGCGCTGGTTGAGAAAGCCAATGTCTCGCCGGATTTGGCTGCATTGTTTGGCTAATACTGGAAAGCAATACGCGCGTGTCGGCACGGTGAGTTAAGGTAGGGAACTCTATAAACCAAGGCGGCACCATGTCGAATCATAGTTTTGCCGTGTCGCCTTCCGCCGAGGCTACTGCACCGACAAATATTTCTGCAGCGCCGATGTGGATCGCGACACAGGCGGATTGTGATCGGGCACTTGACGAACTTAAGCACAGCGATGTGATTGCCCTAGACACAGAATTTGTCCGGCGTAAAACCTATTTTGCCGAGCTGGGCTTGATTCAAATCGCCAGCCGCACCGGCGTGTATCTGTTTGACCCAACCGCGCAATACGACGACGCAGGCTTGGGAACGCTGTTAAAAAACACCCATCAGCGCAAGGTGCTGCACTCGGTCGGGGAAGACTTGGAAGTGCTGCGGGATCGCTTTGGCGTGCCGCCTGGGCCGATTTTTGACACCCAAATTGCCGCGTCTTTGGCAGGCTTAGGTGCGATGCAAAGTTTGGCGAAACTGGTGCAAAGTTTGCTGGGTGAGGTTTTAGATAAGTCTGAAACCACCTCCGATTGGCTCAAGCGCCCACTGACCTCAGCACAGATCGAATATGCCGCCACCGACGTGCGCGTGTTACTGCCGATGTTTGATTTGTTGAACGCGAAATTGGCTGAACTCGGGCGCGCCGATTGGGTCGTTGAAGACTGCGCGCGCGTGTTTGATAAAGCCAATGTCAACTTAGCTGACGCCCAGCCGCATCACAAAATCAAAAGTACGCACTATTTAGCCGAGGAAAGCCAGCGGAAACTTTGGCGCGTGCTGCATTGGCGTGAAGCTAAAGCTCGTGCGCGCAATTTGCCCAAAAGCTGGGTGTTGGACACGCAAGCCGCATTCGAAATCGCCGAACGCTTATGGCGCGATGAAAATCACTTCCAACGCGAGCTAGACGTCAAAGCGCCGAAATCCAGTAAGCGCGGGCCAGAACTTTGGGCCCTGTTGAATCAACACAGCGACGATGCTGGGTTCGAGCCCGCACCGCGCCCGTTAAGTGCGGTGCTAAACGAGCGCTACAAGGCCATGCGCGCCGAAGTCGAAGCGCGCGCAGCAAAGCTTGAACTTGCGCCCGAATTACTCGCCACCCGGCGCATGCTGGAATCGCGGGTTTTGGCAAAGCCCGATACCGACGAGTGGCTGGGCTGGCGCGGGGTGGTTTTGCAGGGCATATAGCGGCAAATCGATTGGTATTCATGCCGAAATGCCAACCCAGCGTCCGTCCGCCAAACTAATTTCACATCAACTTAAACAGCTCATCCAGGCTGCCCATCAAACGGCGAAATTCCAGCGCCATCAGCGTGAAGCGGGTATCCAACTCAGCCGCCGCATCTTCACCGGCGGTGTCTTTGATCTCGTCTAAGATGATGTCTAGAAACTTGAGTTTGCGCAGTTTAAATTTTTCATCCAGCACAAAGCTCAAGCGGTTGTCGTAAATCAGCGCGAGCTGGCTAACTTTTTTGCCGGTACGCACGTGTTCGCGAATTTCTTCGGCGCTTAAATCGTGGCGCTTGGCTTTCACCGCGCAACCGGTGTCGACGGGGTCTTTTAACTCGCACTCATCACCCAGCTCAAACGGGCCATCACATTTGCCAGCAACCAGCCACGCCGACATCATGGCGCTGACGCTTTCTTCGGTCTGCACGGGTTCCGCGACGAAAGATCCCAAGCCTTCGCGCAACTGGGTGATGATCGATTCGGCCGGCTTGTCGGTAGCGGCGTCGACGATCAGCATTTTACGTTCCAGATCAATATAAGCCGCTTGCCGCGATGGCTTGACGAATGCGCGCGGCAGTAAATCCATCAACACTTCGTCTTTAATTTGTTCGCGCTGTTTTTTACCTGGGTTGCGCCCGGTGCGCTCGCGAATAGCCTTGATCTTGGCTTCCATCGCTTCTTTAACGACCGAACCTGGCAAGACGCGATCGCGCCCGCCGAGTTCCAACAGCACGCAATCGGACGCCTGATGCAACAGCACGTCAGAGTCGTTGCCAAAAGGTGACACAAAGCCTTTGCGCGAGGGCTCAAGCGGGCCAATCGGCTTGAGGACGGCTTTTTCTAGACCTTCGTTGAAGCGGTCACGCTCGAAACTAAAGTCCACCGGTAAGCGATAAGCAGAAACAGATTTAAACCACATGCGTGAGTGCCTTTATAAAAGTCTCGCCAGAAGGCGACACAGAAAACAAGTGCGTCTTGCCTTGGCAAGACGATGGGAAACAAGTGCGTCTTGGCTTGGCAAGACGATGGGAAACAAGTGCGTCTTGGCTTGGCAAGACGATGGGAAACAAGTGCGTCTTGCCTTGGCAAGACGATGGGAAACGAGTTTTAGAAACAGTTGCGGGGTTAACGGCTGTCAGCGACAAGCTAACCTTGCGCCAAATGAAAAAATGGCTCGACCACGCCCTGCAATTTCAAAGTCATCGGGTTACCCCGACGATCCATCGCTTTGCCGTAGGCCACGCGAATCCAGCCTTCGCTGACGCAATATTCTTCGACATCTTTGCGCTCCGTACCTTTGAAGCGAATACCGACGCCGCGCGCCAATACCGCGGCGTTGTGAAAACGGCTTTTTGGATTGATGTCTAAACGGTCTGGTGGGGTATCGACTTGGAGCGTCGGGACGGTTTCAGTCGTGGGTGTATCGGTCATAGCAAGCTTCCTTTCAATTTTTCGCAGATGGTAGCGTAGCTTGAACCGGACGCGTCAAATTAACCCCATTTCGGTGTATCGCGCGTTCGCCCGGCTACACTCAACCTTCACCCGCCGGAGCCCGTACCCATGTCCATGACCCTATCGCTTTTAGGAGCTGCCCTTATGACCACCGCCGCCACTGAAACGCCCACGCCGAACTACGCGCTGACGATTTACAGCTCAGCCCAAGGCGCGATGGACGCTGAAATGCTAACCGACGGCAATTCCGTGCCGGGTTATGCGCTGGTCAGCGACACCCGCGAGATGATTTTCCCGAATGGCCGGGGCGAGCTGCGCTTTAGCGATGTCGCCCAGCGTATCGACCCGACCACGGTGGCATTCGCGTCCTTGACCGACCCGGCCGGCACCCGCGTGCTGGAGCAGAACTATCAGTTTGATTTGGTCAGCCAAGCAAAGTTACTAAACCGCTACATCGGCGAGCAAATTGTTGTCACGCAAAGCGCTGGTGCTGAGCGCGTTACCCACAAAGGCACGTTGCTCGGCGCGCGCGATGGCTTACTGATGCAGACCGATACTGGCGGCGTTTTAGCGCTGAACAATTATGATTCCTTCGCCTTCGCCAGCCTGCCCGGGGGCCTGATCACGCGCCCGACTTTGGTTTGGCTGGTGGACGCGCAAAAAGCCGGTGCACATCAAGCGCGGGTGGCGTATCAAACCAAGGGCATGACCTGGTGGAC